>NZ_NSFW01000022.1:0-138730 GCF_002294905.1 Mesorhizobium sp. WSM4308
TCACCGATGCCAAGGGCGCCGCACAGGTGAGCGTCAAGACGATGGAGACGATCATCCTGCCGGACGTTCCCGAAATCATCTCGCCGATCATCTATGCGCTGCCGATCCAGATGCTGGCCTATTTCGCCGCCGTGTTCATGGGCACCGATGTCGACCAGCCGCGCAATCTGGCGAAGTCGGTGACCGTGGAATAGCACTGTCACTGCTTGCTTGGCGGGCAGCAATTCGAAGTCCAGCTGGCGATAGCCCTTCTTTCGTCATCCACGGGCGGAGCAGGAGCAAAGCTTCTGCGCAGACCCGAGGATGACGAGGGAGGGATGTTTCGGCCTAATCGCGAACGGCAGCAGCTTCCGTTCGGAACACTGAGAGCCGCGTCATAGAGCGAGTCCTTTTAAAAACTTCGCAGTTCCAAACGGCGTCCCGGTTCACTAATGTTGCGCTGCAACCCGCGCCCGGTGAACCATGTCCGATGCTTCCAAGACCTCAGGCATGACCCGGCTGAGGAACTATTTCCTCACGGGGTTCGTCGTCTGCGCACCGCTGGCGATCACCGCCTATATCGCCTGGTCGTTCATCGGCTGGGTCGATTCCTGGGTAAAGCCCTATATTCCGGCGCGTTACAGCCCCGATACCTATCTGCCGTTTCCGGTCCCCGGGTTCGGGCTGATCGTCGCACTGATCCTGGTCACGCTGATCGGTTTCCTCACCGCCAACATTGTCGGCCGCGCCATTGTCGGTTTCGGCGAGCGCCTGCTTGGCCGCATGCCGCTGGTGCGCGGCATCTATGGCTCGCTGAAGCAGATCTTCGAGACCGTGCTGTCGAACAAGGGCGACATGTTCCGCCAGGTCGGACTGGTCGAATATCCGCGCAAGGGCGTGTGGTCGCTGGTGTTCGTCGCAAGCGAGAAGGAAACCGAGATCAATGAGAAGCTCGATCAGGAAGGCGATCCGCTGATCGCCGTGTTCATGCCGTGTACGCCGAATCCGACGACCGGGTTCCTGATGTATGTGCTGAAGTCCGACATCGTGCTGCTCGACATGACGATCGAGGACGGCGCCAAGCTGATCGTTTCGGCCGGGCTGGTGGCGCCCGAGGTGAAAAGCAAGATGGTGACGCTGAATGGCGAGCCGATCAACGGAACGGTCGCCAATCCGTCATTGGCACCTCATCCGGCGCGCAAGAGCCGCACGGCCGCGTCGCGGCCGAACAAATAGAGCAGCAGGCGCAGCGCCTGGCCGCGGTCGGATTGCAGCTCCGGGTCGCGTGACAGGATAAGCCTTGCATCGTCGCGGGCTGCCTCCAGGAGATCGGCATGCGCCTCGATGCGCGCCACCTGGAAGCCCGGTGTGCCGGACTGGCGGGTGCCCAACAGCTCGCCTTCGCCGCGCAATTTCAGGTCTTCCTCGGCGATCAAAAAGCCGTCCTCGGTCTCGCGCATCACCGACAGCCGGCGTTTTGCCGTCTCGCCGAGCGGGTCCTTGTAGAGCAGCACGCAAGAGGATGGCTTGTCGCCGCGCCCAACCCGGCCGCGCAGCTGGTGCAACTGCGCAAGGCCGAAGCGCTCGGCATGCTCGATGACCATGACGGTGGCGTCGGGCACGTCGACACCGACCTCGATGACCGTGGTGGCGATCAGGATGCGTGTCTCGCCCTCCTTGAAGGCGCGCATCGCCTCGTCCTTCTCGGCGCCCTTCATGCGGCCATGGACAAGGCCGATGCGGTCGCCGAACAACGGTTTCAGCGAGGCAAAGCGATCCTCGGCCGACATCAGCTTGATCTCTTCGGATTCCTCGACCAGCGGGCAGATCCAGTAGATTTTCTGGCCCCCGGCGACGGCATCCTCCATGCGGTCGACCAGTTCGTCGAGACGCTCCAGCGGCAGCGTGACGGTGCGGATCGGCTGTCGCCCGGCGGGCTTTTCCGTCAGCTTGGAGACATCCATGTCGCCGAAGGCGGTCAGCACCAGCGTGCGTGGGATCGGTGTGGCGGTCATCACCAGCATGTCTGGCGCGTCGCCCTTGGCGGTGATGGCAAGCCGCTGGTGGACGCCGAAACGATGCTGCTCGTCGATGACGGCGAGCACCAGATCGTGGAAGGTCACCGTCTCCTGGAACAGCGCGTGGGTGCCGACGACGATGTCGAGCTCGCCGCTTGCCAGGCCGGCCAATGTTTCGGTGCGTTCGCGGCCCTTTTCGCGGCCGGTGAGGATGGCGATGCGCAGGCCGACCTTGGCGGCGAGCGGCGCGATCGTCGCCAGATGCTGGCGCGCCAGGATTTCGGTCGGTGCCATCAGTGCCGCCTGGCCACCGGCCTCGATGGCGCGCGCCATGGCAAGCAGCGCGACCACCGTCTTGCCCGAGCCGACATCGCCCTGCAGCAGCCGCAGCATGCGCTCGGGGTCGGCAAGGTCGGCATTGATTTCGGCCAGCGCGAATTCCTGGCTTGCGGTCAGCGAATAGGGAAGGGCTGCACGGAGTTTCTCGACGATGCGGCCGTCGCCGACCAGGGGGCGGCCGGACAGGCGGCGGATCTTTGCCCGCACCAGCGCCAGCGAGACCTGGCCCGCCAGCAACTCGTCATAGGCAAGACGCCGCCAGGCCGCGCCGTCGATGGAAACGTCGATGGGATCGGCCGGATTGTGGATGCGGGTAAGCGCGTCGGCAAAGCTGGGAAAGGTGTGCCGGCGCATGAAGGCGCCGTCCTGCCACTCCGGAAATGCGGGCAGTCGCGCCAGCGCCTGGCCGATCGCGCGGCGCAGCACCTTGCCCGAGAGGCCCGCGGTGAGCGGATAGACCGGTTCGACCAGCGGCAGGTTCTCCGCTTCGCTGGCCAGCGCGATGTGGTCGGGGTGAACCATGGTCGGGCGGCCGTTGAACCATTCCATGCGGCCCGAGACCACGACATGCTCGCCCACAGGCATTGCCTTTTCGAGATAGGCGGCGTGCGCATGAAAGAAGGTCAGGCCGATCTCGCCGGTATCGTCATGGGCGTAGACCCTGTAAGGCACCGACCGGTTGCCGCGTGGCGGCGGCTGGTGGCGGTCGATGCGCACGTCGAGGGTCACGATCTGGCCTTCCGCGGAACCGGCAATGCCCGGCCGGCTGCGGCGGTCGATGACGGTGTGCGGCAGCACGAACAGAAGGTCGCCGGCGCGGGCCGCGCGATCACCAAGATCAGCGGTGACGACCTTCTCGATCAGCGCGCCGACCTTCGGTCCGACGCCGGCAAGCGAAGTGATCGGAACAAACAGCGGATCGAGGATGGAAGGACGCATGATGTCAGCTTATGTCGCGACGGCTACAGCGCAAGGCTGACAGCCCCTTCTATCCACGCTATATGCGCCGCAGCAAGTGAGGATGCGCCACAATGACCGGAACGAAACGATCAAGCGAGGGGCTGGACGCCCACCGCCGCAAGCTGTTGTTCCGCTCCTGGCATCGCGGCATGCGCGAGATGGATCTCATCCTCGGCACCTTCGCCGACGCCGAGATCGGCGCCTTGACGGCTGATGAAATCGAACAATATGAGGGGCTCCTCGACATTTCCGACACCGAATTCCTACCGCTTATCACCGGTGAACGCCCGATCCCGGCGGATATCGATTGTCCTGTCCTGCAAAAGATCCTGGCGTCCCGCCGGACCATGACTTTCTGAACAACAGCAATTCCAGGAAAAGTGCGAAGCGGTTTTCCCACAGGAATTGCGACAAACAAAGACCGTGATTTGATGAGCCTCATTCCCACCATTGGTCTGCCGAAAGGCCGTGCCGGCCAATTCATCGTCGATGGTGTCGCCGATGGGTACGAGGCGTTCGCACTGGTGCAGGCCGCACTCGAGATCGCGCCCGACAAGCCGGTGCTGTTCGTGGCGCGTGACGGCCAGCGCCTGCCTGTTATCATCGAGGCACTGGCCTTTGCCGCGCCCGGCCTGCCGGTGCTGGAACTGCCGGCTTGGGACTGTCTGCCCTACGATCGCGTCTCGCCCGGCTCGGATGCCGCCGCCAAGCGCCTCGATGCCCTGACAGCGATGATCGCGCTGGCGAAGAAGCCGCATCGCGCCGTCATCCTCACCACCGCCAATGCGCTTCTGCAGCGCGTTCCGCCGGCCGACCTGGTCGAGGCACAGACCTTTCATGCCAGGCCTGGCAACCAGATCGACATGAACGTGCTGATTGCGCGGCTGGAAACGTCCGGCTTCGAGCGGGTGCCGACAGTGCGCGGCATCGGCGAGTTCGCGGTGCGCGGCGGCATTCTCGACCTGTTTGCTCCGGGTTGGACCGAGGCGCTGCGCCTCGATTTCTTCGGCGATACGCTGGAATCAATCCGCGTCTTCGATGCCGCCACCCAGCGCACCACCGGCCAGCGCAAGTCGATGGCGCTGCAGGCGATGAGCGAAGTGGCGCTGACGCCTGAAACCATCAGCCGCTTCCGCCGCTCCTATATCGAAGCGTTCGGCGCGCCGCAGCGCGACGACGGGCTCTACACGGCGGTCAGCGAGGGCAGGCGGTTCGCCGGCATGGAGCATTGGCTGCCGTTCTTCTATGAGCGGCTGGAGACGGTGTTCGACTATCTGCCGGATACGCCTGTCGTTTTCGACCATCTGGCGCATGAAGCGCTGGCCGAACGCCACACGCTGATCCTCGACCATTATGAAGCGCGCAAAAAGCAGGCCGACGCCGCGCTGAAGGATGCGGTGCCCTACAAGCCGGTTGCGCCCGATCTGCTCTATCTCTCGCCGGAAAACCTGATCGCCTCGCTCGGTCCGCGCGAAGCGATCGACCTCACGCCCTTCGACGCGCCCGATGCCGGCGCGAAAAAGGTCTACCACGCCGGCTCGCGCCATGGCCGCAGTTTCGTTGAGGAGCGCGCCGATCCGAACGTCAACGTCTTCGACGTCGTCGTCAGGCATATCGCCGACGAGCGCGCGGCACGTCGGCGTATTGTCATCGCCGGCTGGACGGAAGGTTCGCTCGACCGGCTTGGCCAGATCCTCACCGAGCATCACCTCGGCAATCTCAAGCAGGTCGGGACGCTGGCGGAAGCCGAACAGCTCGAGCCGGGGCAGGCGGCATTGGCCGTGCTGCCGCTCGAATCCGGCTTCGAGACCGAAAAACTGGTCGTCGTTGCCGAACAGGATATTCTGGGCGACCGGCTGATCAGGCGTTCAAAGCGCAAGAAGCGCGCCTCCGACTTCATTGCCGAGGCTTCGGCGCTGTCGGCCGGCGATATCGTCGTCCATGCCGACCATGGCATTGGCCGCTTCATCGGTCTGCGCACCATCGAGGCGGTCGGCGCGCCGCATGATTGCCTGGAAATCCACTATGCCGGCGACGACCGATTGTTCCTGCCGGTGGAAAACATCGAGCTGCTGTCGCGCTACGGTTCTGACACGGCCGAAGCGACCCTGGACAAGCTCGGCGGCGGCGCCTGGCAGTCGCGCAAGGCCAAGCTGAAGCGGCGCCTGCTCGACATGGCCGGGCAGCTGATCCGCATCGCCGCCGAGCGGCAGATGCGCGCCGCGCCGGCGCTGGTGCCGGCCGAAGGCCTCTATGACGAATTCGCCGCGCGTTTCCCCTACGAGGAAACCGACGACCAGCAGACGGCCATCGACTCCGTCAGGGATGACCTCGGCGCCGGCAAGCCGATGGACCGGCTGATCTGCGGCGATGTCGGCTTCGGCAAGACGGAAGTGGCGCTGCGCGCCGCCTTCATCGCGGCGATGGAAGGGTTCCAGGTCGCGGTCGTGGTGCCGACGACGCTGTTGTCGCGCCAGCATTACAAGACGTTCTTGCAGCGTTTCTCAGGCCTTCCCATCCGCGTCGCCCAGGCCTCGCGGCTGGTCGGCGCCAAGGAACTGGCGGAGACGAAGAAGGCTTTGGCCGAGGGGCAGGTCGACATCGTTGTCGGCACGCATGCGCTGCTCGGTTCGTCGATCTCGTTCAAGAATCTCGGCCTGCTGATCATCGACGAGGAGCAGCACTTTGGCGTCAAGCACAAGGAAAGGCTGAAGGATCTGAAGACCGACGTCCATGTGCTGACGCTGTCGGCGACGCCGATCCCGCGCACGCTTCAACTGGCACTGACCGGGGTGCGCGAGCTGTCGTTGATCGCCACGCCGCCGGTCGACCGCATGGCGGTGCGCACTTTCATCTCGCCCTTCGATCCGCTGGTCATTCGCGAGACGCTGCTGCGCGAGCGCTATCGTGGCGGCCACTCCTTCTATGTCGTTCCACGTATCAGCGACCTCTCGGAAATCCATGATTTCCTGAAAGAATCCGTGCCCGAACTGAAAGTGGCGGTTGCCCATGGCCAGATGCCGCCGGGCGAGCTCGACGACATCATGAATGCCTTCTATGACGGGCAATACGACGTACTTCTGTCGACCACCATCGTCGAATCCGGCCTCGACATCCCGACCGCCAACACGCTGATCATCCACCGCGCCGACATGTTCGGCCTGTCGCAGCTCTACCAGCTGCGCGGCCGGGTCGGCCGCTCGAAGGTGCGCGCCTATGCGCTGTTCACGCTGCCGGCCAACCGCAAGCTCACCGACACGGCCGAGCGCCGGCTGAAGGTGCTGCAATCGCTCGACACGCTGGGCGCCGGCTTCCAGCTCGCCAGCCACGATCTCGATATAAGGGGCGCCGGCAATCTCCTGGGCGAAGAGCAGTCCGGCCATATCAAGGAGGTCGGCTTCGAACTCTACCAGCAGATGCTGGAAGAGGCTGTCGCCGAGGTGAAGGATTCCGGCGAGGTCCTGGATGGCGGCTGGTCGCCGCAGATCGCCGTCGGCACGGCGGTGATGATCCCCGAAAGCTACGTGCCGGACCTGCAGCTCAGGCTGGCGCTCTACCGCCGCCTCGGCGACCTCGAAGACACCGAGGAGATCGACGCTTTCGGCGCCGAACTGATCGACCGTTTCGGCCCGCTGCCGGACGAGGTAAAGCATCTGTTGAAAATCGTCTTCATCAAGGCGCTTTGCCGCAAGGCCAATGTCGAGAAGCTCGACGCCGGGCCGAAGGGCGTCGTCATTCATTTCCGCAAGCGCGAGTTCTCCAACCCGGTCGGCCTGGTCAAGTTCATCGGCGAGCAGGGTTCGCTGGCCAAGATCCGCCCGGATCACAGCGTCGTCTTCGCCCGCGAATGGCCGACCGCCGAGAAACGGCTGGCGGGCTCGGCGGTGGTCATGACACAACTGGCGCGCCTGGTTGAGAAGGCTGCGTAGCCCCCCGACCCATTCGCCAGCGCTGAAATTCCGGTCTAGAATAGGAAATCGGCTTCGTGTATGGAGCCGCCAACCCATATAGGGGCGGAAATGGCGGGCGAGGGTGCTCGCCGGAAAGAGTGTTGGGTGCAGCGATGACGAAATGGTCGCCGAATTCGTGGAGAGCAAAGCCGATCAAGCAGGTTCCTGCCTATCCGGACCTTGCCGCGCTGAAGAACACCGAAGCCCAACTCGCCACCTACCCGCCACTGGTCTTTGCCGGCGAGGCGCGCAAGCTCAAGAAGCAGCTCGCGGCGGTCGCCGCTGGTGAGGCGTTCCTGCTCCAGGGCGGCGACTGCGCCGAAAGTTTTGCCGAGCACGGCGCCGACAACATCCGCGACTTCTTCCGCGTCTTCCTGCAGATGTCGGTCGTGCTGACTTTTGCCGGCGCACAGCCGGTGGTGAAGGTCGGACGCGTCGCCGGCCAGTTCGCCAAGCCGCGTTCGTCCGACAATGAGACCAAGGGCGAGGTGACGCTGCCGAGCTATCGCGGCGACATCATCAACGGCATCGAATTCGACGCCAAGTCCCGTATTCCCGATCCTGCCCGCCAGGAAATGGCGTACCGCCAGTCGGCGGCGACGCTCAACCTTCTGCGCGCCTTCGCCCAGGGCGGCTATGCCAGCCTGGAGAACGTGCATAGCTGGATGCTCGGCTTCGTCGCCGACAGCCCGCAGGGCGAAAAATACGGTGAGCTCGCCAACCGCATCACCGAGACGATGGACTTCATGAAGGCCGTCGGCATCACCTCGGAGACCAATTACGCGCTGCGCGAGACCGATTTCTACACCAGCCATGAAGCGCTGCTGCTTGGCTATGAGGAAGCTCTGACCCGCGTCGATTCGACCTCCGGCGACTGGTATGCCACGTCGGGCCACATGATCTGGATCGGCGACCGCACGCGCCAGCCCGATCATGCCCATGTCGAGTATTGCCGCGGCATCAAGAACCCGCTCGGCCTGAAATGCGGCCCGTCGCTGACCGCTGACGGCTTGCTGGAGCTGATCGACCTGCTCAACCCCGAGAACGAGCCCGGTCGGCTGACGCTGATCGCCCGTTTCGGCTCCGACAAGGTCGCCGACCATCTACCGAAGCTGGTGCGCGCGGTGCAGAAGGAAGGCCGCAGCGTGGTCTGGTCGTCGGATCCCATGCATGGCAACACGATCGAGGCCGCCGGTTACAAGACGCGGCCGTTCGACCGCATCCTGAAGGAGGTGCAGACTTTCTTCGAGGTGCACCGCGCCGAAGGCACGCATCCGGGCGGCATCCATGTCGAGATGACCGGCAAGAACGTCACCGAATGCACGGGTGGCGCGCGCGCCATCACGGCCGAGGAATTGCAGGACCGTTACCACACGCATTGCGACCCGCGCCTCAATGCCGACCAGGCGATCGAGCTCGCCTTCCTGGTGTCGGATCTCCTGAAGAAAAGCCACCCGGTGCAGCACAAGCAGGCTGTCAACGGCTGATGCCGGCCAATGACCCGATTAAGGAAAGGCGCTGGAGAAATCCGGCGCCTTCTTCGTTTTAGCTCACGTTTGTGTTCTCGGCAGCTGCCAGCGCGATCAGCTGATAGAAGGCGTCAATCCTTCTTGTAGAGCAGCCAGCTCTTGCCGGCGCGGCCGGCCATCGTCGAATGCTTGGTGACGCGGTTGCGGCCGCTCACTTTCGAACGGTAGAGTGCACGGTCGGCCTTGGTGTAGAGGTCCTCCGGGCCTTCGGCCTCGGATGCCATGCAGATGCCCATCGAGACGGTCACGGTTCCGTAATTCATGCCGGTCTGGCTGCTGGTGAACGGCGTCTGCTCGATCAGGGCGCGAATGCGCTCGGCGATCTCGTAGGTGGCGTCTTCGCTGGCACCCTCGATGATCAGCGCGAACTCCTCGCCGCCGGTGCGGGCGACGAACATGTCGCCGCGAATGCTGGTTTGGAAAATCTCGGCGATGATCTGGATGATCTTGTCGCCGACAGGATGGCCGTAGCGGTCGTTGATGTCCTTGAACCGATCGATGTCGGCAAGGATCAAGGCGTTGAACAGGATACCCTTGTTGCTGGTGTAGATCCGGGTGATTTCCTTGTCGAAGGCGCGGCGGTTCCGAATCTGGGTCAACGGGTCCGTATCGGCCAGCCGCTTGTATTCCTCGAGCTTCGACTTGACGCTTTCGAGTTCGGCCGTCTTGTCGCTGAGCGTCGAAGCGATCTGCTTGCCGTGATCGATCGTCGAATTGGTGGCAACGGCCATGGCGTTGGCGATTTTTTGCAGAAGGTCCTGCGAGAGCAGGCTGCGGCCACTCAGGCCGTTCGATGTCTCGTCGAGGATCCTGCCGTATTTTTCGATGTGGCTGCGTTCGCTCCGCAAAAGCGCCGCGACCTCCTCGAGTTCCCGGGCGATGACGTCCCGCGCATGCTCGACGATGCCGGGGCCGTGGTTCTGGGCAAAGAAGGCGCGTCCGATCTTATCCAATTCATCCTGCGTCGGCCGGCTGCTCAGCGACACGACGGCGAGACTGAGCTCGCGGTTGGTGCCGCTCAATGCCTCGTAGAAGATTTCGTAGTTGCGCGGCAGGCCGAGGACGCCAAGCTGGCGCATGGTCGCGACAACCGTGGCTGCGATGTCGGTGTTTCGTTCGGTCGTGGCTGCTGCCGGCTGCATGTCTGATCCACTCTTCCCCTCGGATCCCGACGCGGAATTTGCGGGTTCCATTGATCGCCGACCTGGGGAGCGCGACCCGATAGTCCAGAACATCTTGCGAAGAGACGCGTCCCCACCCGCCATCTTCGCTTGGCGTGACCATAGATGCGGTGGCGCTAAAGTTTCCTTAATCCGCACGACCTCCATGGGTTTTTCGCTACCTGTGGCTGTAGAAGCATAAATCTTGTACCACCACAGCGGGAAAGCGTCCGGTTTGAGGGCTTTGACTTCGAAATCCGCCTGTTGTCCCGATGGAATTTCGAATCTGTCACGCCAATCGATGTCGCATTTGCTTGCGCGCAACCACCGCAAAGCTGGAATCCTGGCAATGATGCTGGGCGAGGTTTCTCCAGGAGCGCCGAAATGAGTGACAGTCACCAGGGATCATGCCTGTGCGGAGCGGTCCGCTTCCGGACAAGGGGAGCATTGCGCGGCGTCGTCTACTGTCATTGCTCGCAATGCCGGAAGCAAAGCGGGCATTTCTATGCCGCGACCAATGTCGCCGACGCCGACATCGTGATCGAAGGCGCCGAAAGCATCACATGGTATGAAGCGTCCGCTTTCGCCGGGCGCGGCTTCTGCAAGACTTGCGGCTCCGTGCTGTTCTGGAAGCCAAGGGCTCAAGATTATATTTCGGTCATGGCGGGAGCGTTCGACAAGCCGACAGGTCTCAAGGGCGACTGTCATATCTTCGTTGGTGACAAGGGCGACTATTATTCGATCGACGACGGGTTGCCGCAGTTTGAAAAGTCGACACCTTCGATAGCGGTCGCTGAATGAATTTTGGACAAGACGCCTTATTCCCTTGATCGGGCCGTTGCTTTATCTCGTGCCGGTAACTCGGAAAGAGGTTTGGGCATGCAGCGGCTGATCGACGCTTTTTTCAATTCGGTGCGGGCGTTTCGCAAGCTGGCCGCCAGCGAGAAGGCTTTCCAGCAGGAACTGATGCTGCTGGTGCTCGCCTTGCCCGCTGCGTGGTTCGTTTCAGTCTCCTGGCGTGGTTATGCGCTTCTGGTCGGGGCGGTGCTGTTGCTGATCATGGTCGAGGTGCTGAACACCGGCATCGAGGCGGCCTGCGATGCCTTCAGCCGCGAGTTCAATGTCGACATCCAGCTGGCCAAGGATTGCGGTTCGCTGGCGGTGCTGATCTCGGTGGTCATCGTCGCCGGCGTCTGGGGTATCGCGCTCATCGAGCGGATCACCGGCTTTCCGATCTGACCTTCCGAGCGAGGCCGGCGGCATCACTGCTCCCGGCGACGTTCCCGCTTGGCGATGTGGCGGGCGACAAGCCAGGCCAGCACGGCCACGGTGAGGCCAATGCCGAGCCCGATGAACAGCCGCTCGTGGCGCATCAGCGCCTGGCCGACGAAATGCTCGGCGCCCAGCCCGAAGACATAGCCGATCGTACTGAACAGCACCGCCCAGATCGTCGATGAGATGGCGTTGAGGATGACGAAGCGGGGTGCTGCTATGGTCGACAGGCCGGCCGCGATGCCACCAACCAGGCGCATGCCGTAGACATAGCGATTCGACAGCACGAAGATGTTGGGATGGGTGTTGAGCAGACGGTAGGCGCGGCGGAAGCCCGGCCGCCTGCGCAGCCTGACGACATGGCGGTTATCGGCAAAACTTCTGCCCAGGATGAAGAAGCAGGTGTCGCCGGCGAAGGCGCCGAGCGCTGCCGCGACAACAGCGTGCCACAGCACGAAAACATTCTGGTGGGCGAAGAAACCGCCGAGGATGGCGGCGCTTTCCCCTTCGGCGACGCAGCCGAGAAAGACGGCAAGCAGCCCATATTGTTCGATGAAAGGATGGATCGCTTCGGTCATGAGGCCGACTGCTGCCGCGCCAGCCTCTCGTCGATGCGCTTGACCGCTTCCGTCAGCCGCACGATCTCGTCGCGCATGCCGATGATCTGGCTGTGGCGCAGTTCATCGAGTTTCTCGTGCAGCGCCATGATCTCGATCTCGGCCTTCAGATTGACCTCATAATCATGGGCGGCGTCGATGCGGTCGCGTTCGGTCTGGCGGTTCTGCGCCATCATGATCACCGGCGCCTGCAAGGCGGCGACCATCGACAGCACCAGATTGAGGAAGATGAACGGGTAAGGGTCGAAGGCATCGCGCGTCAAAAGCCAGACATTGCCGACTGTCCAGACAACCAGGAAAGCGATGAAGCCCAGGATGAAGGACCAGGAGCCGCCGATGCGGGCGATCGTATCGGCGAGGCGGTCGCCAAAGGTCTGGTGGAAAGCGACGGCCTTGTTGGTGTCCCTGGAGATCGTGGTGCGCTCGAGCGTCGATTGCAGCACGCGGCTCTCCAACTGGCTGAGGCCGTCCGGCCGTCGCTTGAGCCAGCGGTTCGCCAGGTCGTCGATTGTCTTGTTCATGGCCGTCTCCGTCGTCAGTGGAGATAGACGTAGAGGCTGCCGCCTCTCGCGGGAAGTGTTACATTCAAGCCAACAGCGAGGGACCCATGGCCGATTTCCAGAAAATTCGCCTGCGCGCGGCAAAGCGCAAGGGCGGCGAAGCCGAGCTTGCAACGCTGCTCGGGCCAGTGCCCGACAACGCCGCGGTCGCCGATACCCCGGACGACCGCATTCTCTCGACCATGGCCGAGCGGATCTTTGCCGCCGGTTTCGTCTGGCGGGTCATCGAGCAGAAATGGCCCGGTTTCGAGGAGGCGTTTCTGCGCTTCGAGCCGAAGCGGCTGTTGTTCCAGCCTGACGATTTCTGGCACGATCTGGCTTCCGACCAGCGCATTGTGCGCAACCCGCAGAAAATCAAATCCGTGCGCGACAACGCTGCCTTCGTCGAACGCGTGTCGAAGGAGCATGGCGGCTTCGGCGAATTCCTCGCCAACTGGCCTGCCGACGACCAGGTCGGGCTGATGGCCTATCTCGGCAAGCATGGCAGCCGGCTGGGCGGCAATACGGGCCAGTATTTCCTGCGCTGGCTGGGCTGGGATGCCTTCGTCATCTCGGCCGACATGGCAGCAGCGCTTCGTGACGCCGGCCTCGACATCGCCGAAAGCCCGACCTCGAAGAGGGACCTCGACAAGATCCAGGCGCAGATCAATCAATGGGTGGCGGACACCAGCCTGCCGCGCCGGCACATTTCGCGCATCCTGGCGATGTCGATCGGCGAGAACCATTCTCCGCAGTCGCTGCGCGAATATATGGGCGACGACTGACCGGCGGTCTCGGTCGGGGTGGTCCAAGCCAACGCCATTGCGAGGCGAATTGTGCCGCGCTAAGTCAGCAGGCATGACCAAGAAGCCCGACCTACTGCGCATCGCGATCGCCCAGCTCAACCCGACCGTCGGCGATGTCGCCGGCAATCTCGCCAAGGCCCGCGAGGCGAGGGCGGATGCCGCGCGGCAGGGCGCCGATCTCGTGCTCTACACCGAGCTTTTCCTCGCCGGTTATCCTCCCGAGGACCTGGTGCTGAAGCCGGCCTTCCTGAAGGCCTGCGAAAAGGCGGCGCAGGAGTTTGCCGCCGATACATCGGATGGCGGCCCCGGCGTCATCATCGGCACGCCGCTGAAGCGGAAGAGCGGCACGCACAATTCGATCGTCGTCGCCGATGGTGGCAAGATCATCGCCGAACGCTACAAGCTCGACCTGCCGAATTATGGCGAGTTCGATGAGAAGCGCGTGTTCCAGGCAGGACCCGAGATCCAGGGACCTGTCAATTTCCGTGGCGTGCGCATCGGCATTCCGATTTGCGAGGACATCTGGGGCGATGTCGGCATCTGCGAATCGCTGGCGGAAAGCGGGGCAGAAATCCTGCTGGTGCCGAACGGCTCGCCTTACTATCGGGCCAAGATCGATGTCCGCCATCAGGTCGTCATCCGCCAGGTCATCGAATGCGGATTGCCCATCACCTATGCCAATCAGCTTGGCGGTCAGGATGAGCTGATCTTCGACGGCGCGTCGTTTGCCATCGGCGCCGACAAGACATTGGCTTTCCAGATGAGCCAGTTCGAGGAAGCAGTCGACGTCATCACATGGAAGCGCGGGGAGGACGGCTGGGTCTGCTCGGAAGGGCCAATGTCGAAGATCCCCGAGCGGGAGGAGGCCGACTATCGCGCCTGCATGCTGGGCCTGCGCGACTACGTCAACAAGAACGGCTTCAAGAATGTGGTGCTCGGCCTGTCCGGCGGCATCGATTCGGCGATCTGTGCCGCCCTTGCCGTCGACGCGCTCGGCGAAGAGCGGTTGCGCGCGGTGATGATGCCCTACCGCTACACCTCGAAGGATTCGCTCAAGGACGCCGAGGATTGCGCCCGCGCGCTCGGCTGCCGTTATGACATCGTGCCGATCTTCGAGCCGGTCGAAGGTTTCCTGCATGCGCTGACGCAGCTCTTCGAGGGCACCAAGGAAGGCATCACCGAGGAAAATTTGCAGAGCCGTGCGCGCGGCACCATCCTGATGGCGATTTCCAACAAATTCGGCTCGATGGTGGTCACGACAGGCAACAAGAGCGAGATGTCGGTCGGTTATGCCACGCTCTATGGCGATATGAATGGCGGCTTCAATCCGATCAAGGACCTCTACAAGATGCAGGTCTACGCGCTGTCGCGTTGGCGCAACAGCCATGTGCCGCCGGGCGCGCTCGGGCCATCGGGCGAGATCATCCCGAAGAACATCATCGACAAGGCACCGTCGGCGGAGTTGCGCGAGAACCAGACCGACCAGGATTCACTACCGCCCTATCCGGTGCTGGACGACATCCTCGAATGCCTGGTCGAGAATGAGATGGGCGTCGACGACATAGTCGCGCGCGGCCATGACCGGGCGACGGTGACGCGCATCGAACACCTGCTTTACATCGCCGAGTACAAGCGCCGGCAGGCGGCACCGGGGGTGAAGATCACCCGTAAGAATTTCGGCCGCGATCGCCGCTATCCCATCACCAACCGTTTCAGGGATCGTGGGTAACGCGCAGTTCGTCCAATGGGCGAAAATACGCGATGCCGCGAGGCGAGACAGCCATGCTGGACTGTGAGATCAGCTTCGACCTTGCGCGAATCGACTTCCGTGCGACCTCCAACCTGCTGATGGCGAGCTATTGGGGGGCTGGACGCAGCGACGAGTTTCATCGCCGGGCCTTCGCCAATTCGTTCTGCGCCGCCGCCTACATCGACGGAAAGCAGGTCGGTTTCGGCAGGGCGATCACCGACCGCACGGTGTTCGCCTATCTCGCCGACATCATCGTCTGGCCCGAGAATCGCGGGCAGGGCATTGGCCGGCGGCTGGTGCAGGCACTCATCGATCATCCCGAGCTCGGCACCGTCTCGCACTGGAGCCTGTCGACCGGTGATGCGCATGGGGTCTACGAAAAGCTGGGCTTCAAGGCATCGACCGATGGCCGATACGTGCGCTTGGACCGCACGCCCCAGTGACCGCAACGCGGCGAAAGCTCCCGCCGCCGTTGTTGCAAAATAATCGCACTGGTTGCACTGGATACGCTTTTTGGCAAGGCCCGTCTTGGCGTTGCATCAGAGCGTCTCTATAAGGACCACTCCGCGATTCATTTGCGGGAGGTCCGAATGGCAGTATTTAAAATGGTAATGCGAGGCCGCGAAGCCTAGGCCTCATCTGGCGCCGCGCGAAGGTCCGTCCTTCGCATCGGAGCCAAATTGAGCACAGGCTTATGCCGACGCCGGTCGCCGCCCGACTACGGGCGTGACGCCAAAATATGCCATTCCGCTTCTGGGCAATCATTCGCCCCTTGCGCGGCTTCTTCAATTTTCGACCTTACTGGGATCGGGCTCGTTTGCGCCCGAATGACATCATGGCTCGTTTCAAGATCGATTTGCGCGCGAGCGCCTTTCGCAGCGTTCTTGGTTTCACACTTACCCATTGGCGGCGCCAGCCCTGGCGGCTTTCGCTGATCATGGGTGGTTTCCTGCTGTCGACGCTGGCCGACGTCCTGACGCCGCTCTATTCTGGCCGCCTGGTCGACGCCGTCGCCAGCAGCGCCGGCGCGGACGCCATTGCCTGGAACGCCGCCATGACGGCGTTTTCGATATTGATGGCGCTTGCCTTGACGGGCGTCGTGCTGCGCAACCTGGCGTTCATGGGCATCGTCGAACTGACGCTGAAGATGATGGCCGACATTGCCGCCGATGCCTTCCATCGCGTCCAGCGCTTTTCCACCGACTGGCACGCCAACAGCTTTGCCGGCTCGACCGTGCGCAAGGTGACGCGCGGCATGTGGGCGCTCGACCTGCTCAACGACACCATCCTGATCGCGCTCTTGCCATCGGTCGTCATGCTCGTCGGCTCGACGCTGCTGCTTGGCTGGTTCTGGCCGCTGATGGGTGTGGTCGTTGCTGCCGGCTCGGTGCTGTTCATCATGGTGACGGCGATGCTGTCGCTTGGCTTTGTCGCGCCGGCGGCCAGGCTCGCCAACACCTGGGACACGCGCCTTGGCGGTTCGCTTGCCGACGCTGTCAGCTGCAACGCCGTGGTCAAGGGCTTTGGCGCCGAGGAGCGCGAAGAGCGCCGCCTTGCAAGGGTTGTCGCCAAATGGCGGGCGCGCACGCGGCGCACCTGGGTGCGCGGCACCGTCAACGGCACCACGCAAGGGGCGTTGCTGCTGGTCATGCGCGCCGCGGTGATCGGCCTGTCGCTGCTGCTGTGGTCGTGGGGGCAGGCGAGCGCCGGCGACGTCGCCTTCGTGCTGACCTCGTTCTTCGTGCTGCAGGGCTATCTCAGGGATATCGGCACGCATATCCGCAATTTGCAGCGTTCGATCAACGACATGGAGGAACTGGTCGATTTCCAGTCCGAACCGCTCGGCATCGAGGACCGGCCCGGCGCCAGGCCGATCCGGATCACGCAAGGGTCGATCAGCTTCGACAAGGTCACTTTTCACTACGGCAATCACCGGTCGCCGCTCTATCGCGACTTTTCGGTCGATGTCGCGCCGGGTGAACGCGTCGGGCTCGTCGGTCACTCCGGTTCGGGCAAGACGACCTTCGTCAAGCTGATCCAGAGGCTCTATGACGTCAATGCGGGCAAGATCCTGATCGACGGCCAGGACATCTCGCGGGTGGCGCAGGCGTCGCTGCGCGAGCAGATCGCGATCGTCCAGCAGGAGCCGATCCTGTTCCATCGCTCGCTGGCCGAAAACATCGCCTATGCCAGGCCAAACGCGACGCAGGAGGAGATCGAGCATGCCGCGAAGCTGGCCAGCGCGCATGACTTCATCACCAGCCTGCCGAAGGGTTATGGCACGCTGGTCGGCGAGCGCGGCGTGAAATTGTCGGGCGGCGAGCGGCAGCGCGTGGCCATCGCGCGCGCCTTCCTGGCCGATGCGCGCATCCTGATCCTGGACGAGGCGACGTCGAGCCTCGATTCGGAATCGGAGGTGCTGATCCAGCAGGCGATGGAGCGGCTGATGGTCGGCCGCACCACGCTGGTCATCGCGCACCGGCTGTCGACGGTGCGAGCGCTCGACAGGCTGCTGGTCTTCGATCGCGGCGACATCGTCGAGGAAGGCTCGCATGACGAACTGATCCGGCTGAAGGGTGGCATTTACCGCCGCCTGTTCGAACGTCAGGCGCTCGAACTCACCAAGGGACTGGTCATCTGACCTGAGATGGCCTCCGCCATCGGCCGGAGGCCATCTCCATCAGGCGCTGTCAGACAGAGTGACCTGCGCGGCATACTTTTTTATAATGCCGGGGTACAACACGCCATTTCTACCACTGGTTGCGGGTTGTTTACGCAAAAGCAACCCAGGGATCGTAAGCCCGTGCCCTGGGATCAAACTGGTCAGCGCAGGATTTCGGCTTCACTATGCATCTTGCTTCCGAAGATACCGGTGCGGAAAAAGTAGCTGCGCCGCCGGTGCTGGCAATTCACCATGGCTCGGTTCGGCCACTCGCCGCCGAAGATCTCGAGCGGGTCGCCGCACTCTTCCTGACGAAGTTTCGCCGTCGGCGACGTCACCTCCTCGATCGCGCCATCGCTGAGACGGCCGAGTATATGAGAAAGATCTATCTCGACCCTGCCGGCCAGCCAGGCGCGAGCAACGCTCTTGTCCAGATCAACCCGCAGGGAGATCTGGGTGGCTTCCTCGGTGTCCTGAAGGCCCGTTACGAGCTCAACGGCGCGACATTGAATGCCGCGATCATCGGTCCGCTCATGGCTGACACCGGCACCGATCACGGTTTGGCCGGGCCGCAATTGCTGCGTGCCGTGCATCAAGGCGAATTCGATCTGCACCTGACCGATTCGGCCAACCGGGTATCCCTGGCCTTCGCGCGCCCGATGAAATATCAGTTGCTGCCGACGCATTGTCTGGGATGGACCCGCATTTTCCGCCCGGCCGCGGTGGCATCGGCCGTGGCGCGCGGTAAATGGCCGGGCCTGCCGCGCTTCGTGCTCGATCCCTGCGCCCGAGCATTCGATGCTTTTACGAGAAAAAGGTTCGAGCCGCCTGTCCAGCATTCCTCGTCACACCGGATCCATCGCGAACCGATGGATGCCGCGCTATTTGCGGAGCGGCTGCCGACCCTTGTCTCAGATTACTCGCTGCGGCCGCGCTGGCAGGATGGCGAGCTGCCACGGCTGCTGGCGCTGGCGGCCGAGAAACGGGCCGACGGCCCCCTTCATTTTGCTGGGACCTACGACGAAGCCGGTAAAATGCTCGGTTGCTACGCTTTCTACGGTCAGGCCGGCGGCATCGCGAACCTGCTGCAACTCCAGTCCTCTGGACCTCACTGGGGTGCGACGCTGGATGGCGTGATGGAGGACGCGTGGAATATGGGCTGCGCCGGCATCATCGGGCAGACGCAGAGCAGGTTCATGCCGCAACTCTTCAGCTACAAGAATGTCTTCTTCCGCTATGCCGGGGGGACGATGGTGCGCTCGCGCATCCCCGAGGTCGCGCAAGCGGTCCGCTCCGGCGACATCTTTATCGGTGGGTTGATGGGCGACCGCTGGACCCGCCTCAGTTCCGACGACTTCGGCCGCTGATCGCTTTCAACCAGCTGTTCTGATCGGATAAGGGCCATGCGCCGCGCATGGCTTCAGTCTTTTCATCGCCCGCGTCATGTTCTATGTGTGCCGACCAGCGCGGGGGCGCATCTTGTCAATCACAAAGGCATCCGGTACGCCCCGCTCATGACAGTTACCGTTCGTTTCGCCCCGTCACCGACCGGCCGCATCCATATCGGCAATGCGCGCACCGCTCTGTTCAACTGGCTGTTTGCCCTGAACAACAAGGGCCGCTTCATCCAGCGCTTCGACGACACCGACATTGGCCGTTCGAAGCAGGAATTCGCCGACGCCATCCTCTACGACCTGCATTGGCTTGGCATCTTCCCCGATGCCACCGAATATCAGTCGCGGCGCTTCGAGGTCTATGACGCGGCGGTCGAGCGGCTGAAGGCGGCGGGCGTTCTCTACGCCTGCTATGAAACGCCGGAAGAACTCGACCTGAGGCGCAAGGTGCGCCGCACGCGGGGCCTGCCGCCGGTCTATGGCCGCGAGGCCCTGGCGCTGACACATGAGCAGGTGGCCGAATACCAGGCCGACGGGCGCCGGCCGCACTGGCGCTTCCTGCTGCCCAATTTCACCAGCGATCCGCTCCAGCCCGAACGCACGGAGGTTCATTGGAACGATCTGGTGCGTGGCGAGGAAACGGTCGATCTCGCTTCGCTCTCGGATCCAGTGCTGGTGCGCGAGGACGGCACCTATCTCTACACTTTGCCATCCGTCGTCGACGACATCGAGATGGGTGTCAGCCACGTCATCCGCGGCGACGACCATGTCACCAACACCGGCGTGCAGATTGCCCTGTTCAAGGCGCTGAGCGCCGAGCCGCCTGTCTTCGGCCACCACAATCTCTTGACCACCGTCTCGGGCGAAGGGCTGTCTAAGCGCAGCGGCGCACTCTCCATCGAAAGCCTGCGCGAGGATGGCATCGAGCCGATGGCCGTCGCGTCGCTCGCCGTTCTGGTCGGCACCTCGGAGAATGTCGCGGCCGCGCATGATCTCGCCGATCTCGCCGGCCATTTCGACCCGGCCGCGACCTCGAAATCATCGGCCAAGTTCGATCCGGACGAACTGTTCGTGCTCAACCGCGTGCTGCTGCACCACATGCCGTTCAACGAGGCGCGCGACAGGCTGATGGTGCTTGGCATCTCCGGCGAACAGGCCGAGCCGTTCTGGCTGGCGGTACGCGGCAATCTCGACCGGCTCGCCGATGCGGTGGGCTGGTGGCGCATCCTGCGCGAGGGGCCGCAGGACAGACCGGAGTTCTCCGACGACGATCGTGACTTCCTCGGACAGGCCTTCGAAGTCCTGCCCGAAGAGCCCTGGAACGGAGCGGTCTGGAAGGACTGGACCGGCAAGATCAGGGAAGCGACAGGGCGCAAGGGCAAGGGGCTGTTCATGCCGCTGAGGCTTGCCCTTACTGGACTGCCTTCGGGGCCGGAGCTTGCAGATTTATTGCCGCTGATGGGTCGGGAAGGAACGTTGGCCCGACGACCCTGACCTTGCGCTGCTCCGGCGGCAAGGCGGATACCGGCGACGTCACCGGCTTGGCGGAAAGCCGCTTGATGGCGTCGCGGTCGAGCCCGCCGTCCCTGTTGGCCAGGGTTTCCGGGTCGGCCCCCGGATCGGGCTTGGAGGCCGGCATGGGAACCAACGGTGCCGCTTCCGTTTCCGGCAGCGACTGTTGCGGGGCCGGCGGGTTGCCGCCAATGATCTGGAAGTTCTGCGCGGCATTGCAGCCGCAGGCCGGCGGCCGCGACATGTTGGACTGCTTGTAGAGATAGGCGGTCGGCAGCTCGCTGTAGGGCCTTCCGGTGACCGATGAGGTCATCGAGGCCGAATCGTCGTCCATGCCGCGCGAATAGAAGACCTGCATCTCCGTGCCGGGGCAGCTGGATTCGCAATTCTTCTGGTCTCGCTCGAAATCGCCGACCGAGGCGGCATTCGACATCGGGAAGAAATAGCCGTCGCAGGTGCGCACGCAGGTGGTGTGGAACTCGCCGCCGGTGCCCGGAGCGTCTGGAACGCCGGGCAGGTTCAGGACGCGGCCGACATTGCGTTCCTCACCGGGATCGTCCGGCTGGTCAGGCGTGTCGCTCGGCTGGTCGTCGCCGCCGAAAAGCTGGTCGAACAGGTTGGTGTTGCCGTCTTCCTCGCGGTCGGCTTCCTGCAGCGGCGCGCGGCGCGGCGCAACCGTGTCGTCGCGGCAGCCATTGGCGTCGAGTGCGGCCAGGATGCGGCCACGGTCGCGACGCGAGCCGCCGCCACCGGCGAGTTGGGCACGCTTGGCCTGGAGACCGTCGAGATTGGCGTTCATGCGGTCGATGGTGGCGTTGAGCCCGGCGCATCGATTGATGTTGCGGGAAAACAGCGAAAACCCGCAACCGGCATTGTCCGCCTGGCTGCGGGCCTTGGAGATCTGTTCGCGCTGCCGGTCGATCGCGGCATCGTATTTGCGGATCATTGCCGGACCACCGCCGCCGCCACGCGAAGCCGCGGCAAGATCGGCCTCCAATTGACGGCAGACCCGCGAGGCGGCCTGTGGCTCGGCGATGGTGGCGCCTGACAGCAGGAGGCCAAGCAGCATGGCAGCATGCGCCCGCTTCAACCCTCCGCTTGTCATCCGCCTCAATCCCGCTGGCCTGTGCCCGCCAAACTACCCCGTTGCCGGTTAATCGTCTATTTCGGATGCGGTCCGCTACCTGCCCTCGATCGCGGCAGCGGGCGGGTTCAATCAGCCGGAAAGCGACGGGGCGCGGCAGATCTCTCCACCGACTGTCAGAACTTGTAATTCATACCGATCTTGACCGCGTTGAACGTGTTGTCGAACGTGGTGTTGGAGTTCGGGGCATAGTCGATGGTCTGGTCCCTCAGATCGACATATTGATATTCGAACTTCGCCGACCAATGGTCCGTGATCGCCTGCTCCAGTCCGGCGCCGATGGTCCAGCCAACCTTGGTGTTCTTCTCGGAAAAGCTATCGAGGGGACCGTCGAGATACCGGTTTTCGACGTTTCCAAACGCCAGGCCACCGGTGCCGTAGATCAGGCTACGATCGAGCGCGTAGCCCGCCCTGGCGCGCAGCGTTCCAAACCAGTCCACCTTGGTGTCGTAAACATCGCCCAAGCCGGAGGTGATCTCGTCGGAGTGCCCCTTGATGTCGGCTCCGGAAACATCGGCCTCGACGCCAAGAACCGCGGAGTTGATCTGATAGTTGTAGCCGATCTGCACGCCGCCCAGGAAACCATCGGTATCGTAATCCTGCGAACCCCGGATCGTTGGGGTGTTCGGCAAATTGTACGTCGCGTCAGTCCGTCCAAAACCGTAGCCAATCTGACCGCCGACATAGACCCCGGACCAGTCATGGACCGTCGCGGGCTCGGCACTGATGGCGTCCGCGGCCAGAGCTTGTCCGCCGATCAGCGACAGCAATGCGGATGCGAGCAACAAGCCTTTCATGACGTCCTCGCCGTCAGATCAGATGCGCAACCATATCAGGTCGGTCTTCCCCGCGAAATCCGCTTCCGGGCAACGTTGATTTTCCGCAATCGCAAGTTGCCGGTCGGCAACACCCCGTTTGCAACAAAGTTGTCGCCGGCATGTGAGGATGCCGCCCGGAAGACCGGGCCGGCCTGTTGAAGCCGGCTTCAGCCTAGTCCAGATTGGCGATGGCCTGCGCCTTGTGCGCTGCCTCGACCACGGCGAGCGCCGTCATGTTGACCACACCGCGTGACGTGACAGAGGGCGTCAATATGTGGGCCGGCATGTCGGTGCCGAGCAGGATCGGGCCGACATGCAGCGCATCCATCATGGCGCGCAACGCCGTCAGCGTGATGTTGGCCGAATCGAGGTTGGGGAACACCAGCAGATTGGCTTCGCCCTTGAGCCGCGAATGCGGATAGACGCGCTGGCGTAGATGCTCGGACAGCGCGGAATCGGCATGCATTTCGCCGTCGCACTGCAACTCCGGCGCGATGCGCGCCAGGATTGCCGCCGCCTGGCGCATCTTGAGCGCGCTTGGTGAATCGCGCGAACCGAAATCCGAATGCGACAGAAGGGCCGCCTTCGGCTCGATGCCGAAGCGCTGGATTTCCTCGGCCGCCAGCACGGTCATCTCGGCGATCTCCTCGGCCGTCGGGTCGACGGAGACGTGGGTGTCGGTGAGGAAGATGATGCCGCGCTGCGAAATCAGCATCGAAAGCGTCGACAGGTCATAGTCCTTGATGCCGGCGCGAGGGCCAATGATGAGCGTCACGTTGCGCAGATGCCGCTCGAAACGCCCTTCGAGGCCGCAGACCATGGCATCGGCGTCGCCACGCTTGAGCGCCAGCGCTGCGATCACGGTGTTGTCGGTGCGCACCATGGTGCGCGCGGCTTCCGTCGTCACGCCGCGCCGGCCGGCAAGTTCGATCAGCAGGTCGACATAGTGGCGATAGCGCGGATCGTCCTCGGGATTGATCAGGCCGAAATCGACGCCCGGCTTGATGCGCAGGCCGTAGCGCTTCAGCCTGACCTCGATGACGTGCGGGCGACCGATCAGGATCGGCTCGGCGATGCCTTCCTCGAGCACCACCTGGGCGGCGCGCAGCACGCGCTCGTCCTCGCCATCGGCATAGATGACGCGCTTGGCGCTCGATGCCTTGGCGGACGAGAATACCGGCTTCATCACCAGGCCGGAGCGGAAGACGAAGCGATTGAGCTTGTCGATATAGGCGGCGAAGTCGGTGATCGGCCGTGTCGCCACACCGGTGTCGCAGGCCGCCTTGGCGACGGCCGGCGCGATGCGCAGGATGAGCCTGGGATCGAAGGGCGAGGGAATCAGAAAATCGGGTCCGAAGATCGGCGTCTCGCCCGAATAGGCGCGTGCGGCGACGTCCGAAGGCTCTTCGCGGGCAAGGGCGGCGATGGCCCGCACCGCAGCCATCTTCATCTCCTCGTTGATGGCGCTGGCGCCGCAGTCGAGCGCGCCACGGAAAATGTAAGGAAAGCACAGGACGTTGTTGACCTGATTGGGAAAATCGGAGCGGCCGGTGCAGATCATGGCATCGGGACGCGCCGCGCGCGCCACTTCCGGCATGATCTCGGGATTGGGATTGGCGAGCGCCAGGATCAGAGGTTTTGGCGCCATGTGCTGCAGCAGTTCCGGCTTCAGCACACCCGCCGCTGACAGGCCGAGGAAAACGTCGGCGCCAGGGATGACATCGGCCAGCGTGCGCGCCTCGGTATCCTTCACATAGGGGTCTTTCCAGCGGTCCATCTCGTCGGTGCGGCCCTTGTAGGCGACGCCGAAACGATCGGTGACCCAGATGTTTTCGATGCGCACGCCGAGCGAGACCAGCAGGTTCAGGCAGGCAAGGGCGGCGGCACCGGCGCCGGAGGTGACGACCTTGATGTCCGAGATGGTCTTGCCGGCGAACTCCAGTCCGTTGAGCACGGCGGCGGCGACGATGATGGCGGTGCCATGCTGGTCGTCGTGGAACACCGGTATGCTCATGCGAGCTTTCAGCCGTTCCTCGACTTCAAAACACTCCGGCGCCTTGATGTCCTCGAGGTTGATACCGCCGAAAGTGGGTTCGAGAGCGGCGACGGTCTCCACCATGCGCTCGATCTCGGGTGCGTCGATCTCGATGTCGAAGACGTCGATGCCGGCGAACTTCTTGAACAGAACCGCCTTGCCTTCCATGACCGGCTTGGAGGCCAGCGGGCCGATATTGCCGAGGCCGAGCACGGCCGAGCCATTGGAGACGACGCCGACGAGGTTGGCGCGCGCCGTGTAATCGGCAGCGGTTGCCGGATTGTCGCGGATCTCAAGACAAGGCGCCGCCACACCGGGCGAATAGGCGAGCGCCAGGTCGCGCTGGTTGCCGAGCGGCTTGGTTGCCTGGATCTCGAGCTTTCCCGGCGTCGGGTGCTTGTGGAAGTAGAGGGCGGCTTCGTCGAGGTCCGAACGTGCCGTTTTCTTGTTCTCGCCTTCCATGCGGCCGCTCCCTCGAAACCTGTGTCGGGAGTCCTTTTAGCATGCGGCCAAGATTTTTCGCGACGCTAATTGACGCGCTGGCAGCATTAAGTGACGGCGCGTCGAAAATCCTTGAATATCAAATTCTTATGGCAATTTCATGCCAGATGAGTCGCGCCGCTTCGCAGACCTTGCGATCAAAACGCGCTGACGTAGAGGCCGCCATCGACCGGTATGTTCTGGCCCGTGAGATAGCCGGCATGGACCGAGCAGAGGAAGGCGCAGATCTGGCCGAATTCCTCCGGCGTGCCGAGCCGCTTGGCCGGGACATCGGCGCTGATGCGGCTCTTGCGCGCGGCTGCCGCAGCAGGGTCCTCGACGGTGCCGGCCTGATGCGGGCCGCGCAGCCGGTCGGTGTCGAGCTTGCCGGGCAAGAGGCTGTTGATGGTGACGTTGCGGTCGATCACCGTTCGCGCCACGCCGGCGAGGAAGGAGGTCAGGCCGGCGCGCGCGCCCGATGAGAGGTCTAGACCGGGAATTGGGACATAGACCGACAGCGAGGTGATGTTGACGATGCGGCCGAAGCCGCGCTTCGCCATGCCGTCGAGGACGGCCTGCACCAGTTCGATCGGCGTCACCATGTTCTGGGTCACGCCTTCGAGGATTTTCGCACGATCGAGTTCGCGGAAATCGCGCAGCGGCGGGCCGCCATTGTTGTTGACGAGGATGTCGGGCTCCGGGCAGGCGGCGAGCAGTTCCTTCTGCACTTCCGGTTTCGAAACGTCGCCGACGACTTCCGTCACCGTCACGCCGTAACGCGCACGCAGTTCCGCTGCGGTCTTGGCCACCAGTTCGGCGTTGCGCCCATTGACGACGATATCGCAACCGGCCTCGGCCAGCGCCATGGCGCAGCCTTTTCCAAGACCCTTGCTCGAAGCGCAGACGATGGCCTTCTTTCCGCGGATACCAAGATCCATGACGATTTCTCCTGTGATTTGGCCGGCAAGCTAGTCCCTAGGCTGGACCAATCGCAACCGTCATACGGTTGTTGCATGAATCGGGGCATAGGCTGCGCGAAAGCAAGGATGAAATCGCGATGCCAGGCCACGAGCCCCGCACTTTCCGCAGCATGTTCATTTCCGACGTCCATCTCGGCTCGAAGGCGGCGAAGGCCGAGTTCCTGATCGATTTTCTGCGCTACCATGACGCCGATATCATCTATCTGGTGGGCGACATCGTCGATGGCTGGCGGCTGCGGCGCAGCTGGCACTGGCCGCAAAGCCACAATGATGTCGTGCAGAAATTGCTGCGCAAGGCGCGCAAGGGCGCCTCGATCACCTATATCGCCGGCAATCACGACGAATTCGCCCGCCAGTTCCAAGGCGTGCATTTCGGCGGCATCGTCGTCGCCGACCGCGCCATCCATGAAACCGCCGACGGCAAGCGCCTCCTCGTCATCCATGGCGACCAGTTCGACACCGTCGTCCACAATCAGCGCTGGCTCGCCTATCTCGGCGACCACGCCTATGACGCGGCTATGAACGTCAACCGGGTGGTGACGCGGCTGCGCCAACTGCTCGGCCTGCCTTACTGGTCGTTCTCGTCCTGGGCCAAGGTCAAGGTCAAGAAGGCGGTCAACTTCATCGGCTCGTTCCAGACCGTGCTGACCGAGGAAGCCCGCCGCTCGCATGTCGACGGCGTCATTTGCGGCCATATCCACCATGCGGCGATCGAGAATTTCGACGACGTTCGCTACATCAACACCGGCGACTGGGTGGAGAGCTGCACGGCCGTGGTGGAGCACTTCGATGGCCGGATGGAAATCCTGACCTGGGCGCAGGTGCTGCCGGAGTCGTGGGACGAACCTTTCATCCCGATGCTCATCGAGGATCGGGTCGGGCAGGCGGCCTGACACGAAGGTCGCGACGACTTTAAGCGTCAATCATTGGTCCAGCCGGTTCCGCCTGCTTTTCCGCCATGTTAAGGGATCGATCCACGTCGCCGGCAGATCGAGCGCGGCGTAATTGGATCGATTCATGTCCCTGCCGCCGCTTTCGCCAGAACAGCTCGTCAAGCCGCGCCATTTCGAACTGCGCATGAGCCTGATCTTCGGCACACTGTTCATATCGCTCGGCACGCATCTGCCGTATTTTCCGCTCTGGCTGCAGGCCAAGGGGTTTCACGCCGAGCAGATCGCCGTCATCCTGGCAGCGCCGATGTTCCTGCGCGTGGTGACCACGCCGCTGCTGACGACGCTCGCCGATCGCGCGAGGGACCGCGCCAATGTCTATGTCGCGCTGGTGGCAGCCTCGCTGCTGCTCTCGGCGGGCTATTTCCTCACCCCGACCTACGCGATGGTGCTGGCTGTGTCGCTGGCGCTCACCGTTGTCTGGACGCCGCATTCGCCGATCGCCGATTCGCTGGCGCTTTCGGGCGTGCGCCGCTTCGGCTCGAACTATGCCAGCATGCGCAAATGGGGATCGATTTGTTATCTCTGCGCCAATGTCGCGGGCGGCTTCATCCTGGCGGCCACCGGACCCCAAGCCGTTCCGGTGATCATACTCCTTGCCCTTGGCGCGGCGCTCGTCGCCGGGCTGCTGGCGCCGCGCATGGGGCGCCCGCGCAAGGCCTCGCCGTTGTCGGCAGCGGAGATCCAGCACGCGGCCCCGAGCCTGTTCAATGCCTATTTCCTCTACTTCACCTTCGGCGTCGGCATTATTACCGCCAGCCACGCCTTCCTCTACGGTTTCGTTTCCATCTACTGGAAATCGATCGGCATCAGCGATTCCGTCGTCGGCCTGCTGTGGGCATGGGGCGTGGTGTCCGAAGTCTGCATGTTTTTGTTTTTCAACCGCATTTTCGCTTCCGTGTCGGTCGTCAAGGTGATGGTGATCGCCGGCATCGGCTCCATCGTGCGCTGGATCATCTTTCCACTGGTCTGGCCGCTCGGGCTCGGCATCGCCGGCTTCTTCGCCGTGCAGTCACTGCACTCGGTGTCTGTCGCCATGGTGCTCATCGGCCTGCAGAGAATGATCGCCGAGACCGTCTCCGAAGAGCGCACGGGTGCGGCGCAAGGCATTGCCTATTTCTTCAACGGCTTCTTCATGGCCGCGGTTACGCTGGCTTCCGGCCCGCTCTATGACCGTCTCGGCGTCGATGGTTTCCTGGTGATGATCCCGATCGCGATCGCCGGCCTGGTGCTGATCGGGCTTGCTGCGCGCTCAGCCCCAAAGCGCCCGGTCCGGGGGGGAGACGAGCGATCCCTGGTAGACGAGACCCGGCACACGGTCGCGGGCAAGTAGCAGCGGACCGTCAAGGTCGACGAAATCGGCGTCCTGGGCGAGCAGCACCGCCGGCGCCATGGCAAGCGACGTGCCGACCATGCAGCCGACCATGATGCCGAAACCGAGCTCGCGGGCGCGGTCGCGCAGCATGAGCGCCGCCGTCAGTCCGCCCGACTTGTCGAGCTTGATGTTGACGGCATCGTAAAGGCCGAGCAGCGTTTCCAGATGCTTCGCCTCATGCACGCTTTCATCGGCGCAGATCGGCACAGGATGGGCGATGTGGCGCAGGATCTGGTCCTGGCCGGCGGGCAGGGGCTGTTCGACCAGCGCAATGCCTCGCTCCGCCGCAAAAGCGAGGTTTGCCACGATGTTGTCGTCGGTCCAGCCCTCATTGGCATCGAGGATGATTCGGCTCCGAGGCGCTGCCTCCGTCACGGCGCGAATCCTGGCGGTGTCGTTGTCGCCGCCGATCTTGACCTTCAGCAGCGGCCGGCCGGCATTGGCGCGGGCCTGTGCCGCCATCGCTTCGGCTTCGCCGAGCGACAGTGTGTAGGCGGTTTCCAGCGGACGCAGCGGCGCCGGCCAGATTGCGCTTGCCACCGGCTTGCCGCTAATCTTGGCTTCAAGGTCCCACAGCGCGCAGTCGACGGCGTTGCGGGCGGCTCCCGCCGGCATAGCGTCGAGCAAAGCGGTCCGGTCGATGCCATCGGCGATCCGCTCGCGCATGGCCTCAATCGCGGCGTGTACGCCGTCCGTGGTTTCCCCATAGCGCTTGTAGGGAACGCACTCGCCGCGCCCGCTATGACCGTCCTGGCTGATCGTGCAGGTGATGACCTCGGCCTCGGTCTTGGAGCCGCGCGAAATGGTGAAGGTGCCGGCGATTGGAAAACGCTCGGCCTCAACCGAAATGACACGCGCCATATTTTTCTGCTCCGGCTGTGCGAGAAGGGTTGTCGGCAAATCGACAAGGTCGGACCCATCAGGCTAAACAGGACGCCATGTTGACCATCGGCAAGCGCGACGCAAGCGGCACCACCGCCTCGGAGGCTGACCACCAACCGCGCGTCGCGGTCGGCGAGGAGGGTGGCGTGCTCGGCTGCGCGTTCTCCGGAATCTGGACGACACGGACTGTGGCGCTGGTCGACGCCGACATGCGCAAGATCGAGAAACGAAACGGTTTCAAGACTTTGGCGCTCGATCTTTCGAAAATCGAGAAGATCGATACCGCCGGCGCCTGGTTAATCGACCGGCTCGTCAGCGCCTTCGAGAAGAAGAAGGTCGAGGTTCGGCTGCAAGGCCAAAGCGAGATCGCCGCCATCCTGCTCGACGCGGTCGGCGAGGCTGTCCGGCGCGAACCCGAATCCGGCCCGGCGCGGCCGCCCAATATCGTCATTCGCGCCCTCGAGGCGGTTGGCCGGCGCGTCTACGAGATGCGAGACGATTTCCTTGCCTCGATGAATATTCTGGGCGCCACCATCCGCGGCGCGCAGATGAAGCTCGGCCGTGGCCATGCCGTCAACCCGGCGGCGATCTTCAACCAGATCGACCGCATGGGCGTCGGCGCCATTCCCGTCGTGGTGCTGATGTCGGCGATCGTCGGCGCCATCGTTGCCCAGCAAGGCGCCTACCAGCTCAGCTATTTCGGCGCCGACATCTTCGTCGTCGACCTCGTCGGCGTGCTGATCCTGCGCGAACTCGGCGTGCTGATGACGGCAATCATGATCGCCGGCCGCTCCGGCAGCGCGATCACCGCCGAGATCGGCTCGATGAAGATGCGCGAGGAGGTCGACGCACTGAAGGTCATCGGTCTCAATCCGATTGGCGTCCTGGTCTTTCCGCGCCTGGTTGCGCTGGTGATCGCCTTGCCGTGCCTGACGATCATCGCCAATTTCGCGGCACTCGGCGGCGGCATTGCCGCGGCCTGGCTTTACTCCGATATCCCACCCGCCGCATTCATCGACCGCCTGCGTGTCGCCATCGATCTCAGCACGATTTTCGCTGGGCTGATCAAGGCGCCGTTCATGGCCATGATCATCGGCACGATCGCCTCGGTCGAAGGCATGAAGGTCGGCGGCAGCGCCGAATCGCTCGGCCAGCACGTGACTGCCTCCGTGGTGAAGTCGATCTTCGTCGTCATCATCCTCGATGGGCTTTTCGCCATGTTCTACGCAGCGATCGAGTTCTGACACAATGGCGAAGGGCAATGGCATCAAGACGGAGGAAAAGGACCAGAACGAGATCGTCCTTTCGGTGCGTGACGTCACCGTTGCCATCGACGACAAGCTGATCCTCGACAAGCTTTCGCTCGACATCAAGCGCGGCGAGATCCTGGGGTTCGTCGGCGCTTCGGGCGCCGGCAAGTCCGTCCTGTTGCGCACCATTCTCGGGCTGATGCCCAAGCAGTCCGGAACGATCAGGCTGTTTGGCGTCGACGTCGACAAAGCAAGCGATATCGAGCGCCTGCGCATCGACATGCGGCTTGGCGTGCTGTTCCAGCATGGCGCGCTGTTTTCGGCGCTGACCGTGCAGGAGAATGTGCAGGTGCCGATGCGCGAATATCTCGACCTGCCAAGGAAGCTGATGGACGAGCTGGCGCTGCTCAAGATCGAGCTGGTCGGGCTGCCGCCGGACGCGGCGCAGAAATTCCCATCAGAACTTTCCGGCGGCATGATCAAGCGCGCAGCACTTGCGCGCGCCCTGGCGCTCGATCCGGATATCGTCTTTCTCGACGAGCCGACGTCCGGCCTCGATCCCATCAGTGCTGCCGAGTTCGACGAACTTGTCGTCAAGCTGCGCGACACCATGGATCTGACCGTCTATATGGTCACGCACGACCTCGACACGCTGTTTACCGCTTGTGACCACGTGGCGGTGCTCGGCAAGAAGAAAGTATTGGTCGAGGGCACCATCGACGACATGCTGAAGAGCGAGGAACCGTGGGTGAAATCCTATTTCCGCGGAAAACGCGCCCGCCAACTTGATCTTGCCGCACGTGCATAGCCATAAGTGAAATAATGGAAACCAGAGCCAACTACGTCATTGTCGGCATCTTTACGCTGGTTGCGATCCTGGCGGCGTTCGGCTTCGTCTACTGGACGGCGGCGATCGGTGACAGGGGCGAGACGACGCTGCTGCGCGTGCGCATCCCTGGTTCGGCTTCCGGTCTTGGCCGCGGCAGCTTCGTGCTGTTCAACGGCGTCAAGGTCGGTGACGTCAAGCGCGTCTATATCGACGTCGACAATCCGACGGTCGCCATCGCCGACACCGAGATCGATCGGATGACGCCGATCACCAAGTCGACGCAGGCCGATATCGGGCTTGCCGGCCTCACCGGGCAGGCCAATATCGAGCTCAAGGGAGCCGATCCCAAGGAAGTGAAACTTCTCGATCAGGCCGAGAAGGAAGGCAAGGTCGCCGAGATCGTAGCCAACCCTTCCGCCGTGACCAATCTGCTGCAGACGGCGCAGAACATCTTCACCCGCGCCGACAAGGTGCTGTCCGAACTCGAGGGCTTCACCAGGGATGTTCGCGGGCCGCTGACACAGACTGTCCAGAACGTGCAGACATTCTCCGATGCGCTGGCCAAGAATTCCGACGGCATCGACAAGTTCCTGTCCAGCGTCAGCGCGCTGTCCGAAGAACTGAAGGGCGTGTCCGGCAAGCTCGACGGCACGCTGAAGGCGGCGGAGGGCCTGCTCAACGCCGTCGACAGGGACAAGATCAAGAGCATCGTCGCCAATGTCGATACGGTGACCGCGAACCTCAAGCAGACATCGCAGCAGCTCGACGGCGTGATCAAGAATGTCGACACGGCGGTCGGGTCCGTCAATGATTTCGCCAAGCAGACGCAAGGCACGCTGGCCAAGGTCGACGGCGTGCTCGACGGTGTCGACCCGGCGCAGGTGCGTACGGCTCTGGCCAACATCCAGAAGGCCAGCGAAAACGCCAACAAGGCCGCCGCCGACATTGCAATGGTGACCGACAAGTTCGCCAACCGCGCCGACGATATCAATCAGACGATCAAGGACGCCAAACAACTCGCGCAGCGCCTCAACGATGCCTCGGTGCGGGTCGACGGCATTCTGGCCAAGGTCGACAATTTGCTCGGCTCCGGCGAGGCCAACGGCGTGATGGCGGACGCCAGGGCCACGCTGAAGTCGTTCAAGCAGGTCGCCGACACGCTGAATGCGCGCCTTGGCACCATCACCGACAATCTGTCGCGCTTCTCAGGCCAAGGCCTCTCGAATGTCGAGGCGCTGGTGCAGGACAGCCGCCGCTCGATCACGCGTATCGAGGAAGCGGTCACGGATCTCAGCCGCAATCCGCAGCGCATTCTTTCAGGTGGCGAGGGCGAGGTTCGGCAATTCGACGGCAGGGCGCGGCGTTGACTTCGGCGTCTGCTGGCCCCAAGAACATGAGCCGCGGATGCGGGTTGATCTTACGATCCGGGGACAACGGGGATCGCGCGTGAAGTCGGTATGGGTGAGAACGGGTGGATTGACACCGGCTGCGGCGCTGCTTGCGCTATCGCTTGCCGGCTGTGCGGTACTGGGCGGCAAGCCTGCGCCGCTCGACACATTCGAGCTTTCGGCGCCGTCGGTTGACGCCCGTGGCCATAGCCGCAAGCAAATCCTGATCGCCCAGCCCTCGGCGCTCAAGGCGCTGGACAGCCAGAACATCGTCATCAAACCCTCCGACCGCTCGATCCAGTATCTGAAGGGCGCGCAATGGGCCGACCGGCTGCCGGTGATCGTGCAGGCGCGGCTGGCGGAGACCTTCCAGCGTTCCGGCAGCTTTGCCGGCGTCGGCAAGCCGGGCGAGGGCCTGGCGATCGACTACCAGGTGATCGTCGAGATCCGTTCCTTCGAAGTGAGTGTCGACGGTGGCGAACATGCCGAAGTCGACCTGTTCGTGCGCCTGCTCAACGATCGCAACGGCGAGGTACGCGCTTCCAAGAGCTTCACCGCGTCCGCGCCGGTTTCGGGCAGCGGCAATCCTGCCTATGTCAGTGCGCTCGACAGCGCGTTCGGCGATGCCGCCAAACAGATCGTTCGCTGGACCGATTCAGTGATCTGAGCGCAATCCCGCCAGACGCTTCAAGCTACAAGCTGTCGAAGGCTTCCGGCTGCAGCTTTCCAGTCTTCATCAAGTGCTGCAGCGTGTAGGTGACGGACAGCGCGTCGTCGAGCGCGTCATGTCCCTGCAATGGCGGGTGTTCGACGCCATGATAGTCCGCAAGCTTGTTGCTTGGCGTCCGTGCGAGATCCTCGAGCGGCATCCCCGCCGCGATCAGCAGCTTGACGGCGTTGTCGAACCGGGTGGCGGGGATGGACGGCTGAATGCCCGCGACATAGCAACTGATGGCGATCATGTTCAGTTCGTCCTTGCCCCAGGACCAGAACCGCGCGCCATCGGAAAAGCGATCGACCCTGGCAAGTGCTTCTCCAAGCGCAACCCCTTCGGTCTCGATGTTTTTCTCGGTTATGCCGGTCAGTCTGGTGAAGAACGGATCGAGTTCGTATTTCCGGCCAAACCGGTCGATCGGTCTGATATAGGCCTTGTGCGTGCCGAGCAGCGGAAAGTCGTCTTCGAGACCAAGCCTGACTGCGCCGATCTGCGCGATGACCGGGTCGGGATCGTGAGCCGCGCACCAAAACCGACGTTGCGACCCCTCGAGGCAGAGAAACTCGCAGTCGAATATGATTGCCGTCTGCACGGTCAGCCCCCTTTTATCGGCGAACCGGGCGTTTGGGTGCCTGCTTGCGGAAACGCAGAGGTTTCCGCAAGCAGATCTCGGTCGCCTGGCCGCTGACGCTTAGTGCAGGCGCCCGCTGGCGTGGGCCAGCATGGTGTAGACCTTGCCGGTGTCCGAGGTCAGGTAGGTCTGCGCCATGATGTTGTCGCGGTCGTTGCGCGAGACGTCCTTGAGCAGTTTTTCGAAGTCGTCGCAGTAACGGTCTACGGCGGCGCGGAATTCGGCCTCGCCCTGATACTTGCGGCGGATTTCGTCGAACGTCTGCTGGCCCTTCAGCGTGTAGAGCCGGCGCGTGAACACGTCCCGCTCGCCGCGCCGATAGCGGTTCCACAGCTCGATCGAAGCATCGTGGTCAATTGCCCGTGCGATGTCGACGGATAGCGAGTTCAGCGATTCCACGACATGCAGCGGCGAGCGCTGGGCAGGGGCCGCGCGCGGCGCTTCCACGGGCGCCGAGGGTGCTGCCGCCGGCCTGAGATCCGCATCGTTCGACGCCGCTGTCAGGAGGTCGCGCACCCAGCCGCCCTGTGGCGTGCGGGCGCCGGCTTCGGGACGCTGGCGCGGCTCGGCCGGACGCTCGAGATCGAGCGTGCCGCGCAGCGCCGTGCCGCCCAACGGCGCCTGAGGCGTGCGAAGCTCCGGCTGCGGTGCTGCCGGCGCGCGACGTGGCGGTTCGGCGGGACGTGCTGCCGGCGCTTGCGGCGCCGGGCGCAGATTGCGTGGCTCCGAGGTGTCGCCGCCGCCGCGGCCGGACTTCGCGACGATGTCGGAAAGCTCCTTCAAGGCGTTGATCTGCTCGGAAACGGCGCGGCGGATCGCCGAGGTCGATTCCTTTGCCTCTTCCGGCATCTCGATGACGCCCTTCTTGAGTTCGGCGCGGGTGAGATCGAGTTCGCTCTTGATCGAGCTCGCGGTGCGCCGCATCTCATCGGTGGCGTCGGCGAAGCGCTTGGTTGCCGAATCGACCACGTCGGTGATGGCATTGCGGATCTTGTCGGCCGACTCCATCGTCTTGCCTTCGGCGTTCTGCAGCGTCTGGCCGACGAGGTTTTCGAACGAGCGCATGACCCTTTCGAGATCCTCCGACTTCTTGACCAGACCGACGGCGAGGTCTTCGAGCGATGACTGCCTTTCCAGCGTGTGCTCGAGGTTGCTCTGGGCCGAGCTCAACAGGTCCGAGGCGCTGGCCAGGAGGCGGCTGTGTTCATCGAACTTGGTGGCGATCGAGGCCACTTCGCGCAAGGTCGACGACGACAGTTCCGTCAGCCTTGTGGTGTTCGAATCGACAAGGCGCGCCGAGCTGGCAAAGGTCTGCGCCGCCTTTTCTGTTGTCGCCGCGAAGCTCTGCGTGCTGCCGGTCAGGCGCTCGTCGACCTGACCGAGATTGACCGCGGCCTGCTCGATCAGCTGACCGAGCTGCGAGCTGGACTTGGTCATGCGGCCGATGAGATCGGCAACACTGTCGGACAGCGACGAGCGGGCGCCTTCGACCGCCGACAAGGTCTCGGCGGTGCGGTTGGCGAGCGCGTTGACCAGGGCGGCATTTTCGCTGCGCAGCTTCTCGGTGGCGCGTTCGGTGACCTCTTCCATGCTCTTTTGCAGTTCCGAGCCACCCTGGGCGAAGCGTTCGACCAAAGGCCGCGCGGTTTCGTCGAGGATCTTCGACATTTCGGCCGACCGCGCCGCGAGCATGGTGTTGAGTTCGCGTGTGTTGGCGCCGATCGTCTTGGCGGCGTCGTTGGTGCTCTGGCCGATATGCTGACCTACGGCGGTGAAGGTCTCGGCGATCACATTGGCGCGCGAAACGAGCTGTGCCTCGGCGCTCGACACCTGCTCATTGAGCCTCTGGCCCATTGTTTCGGTGGTATGGGCGAGGCGGTTCTCGACGCTGGTGATCTGCTCCTCGACACGGGCGGCCGCAGCCGCCGCGGTCGATGCAAGACGCTCGTCGGCGCCGGCAAGTGCCTGCTCGATTTCGCGGGCGTGCACGGCCAGTTCCTGGCCGGTCTGGCGCGCGCGGTCGGCGACCTTCTGCTCGGTGCTGGCGAAAGCCCCGACGATGGTCTGCGCATGCTCGCCGATCGTCGAAGAGCTGTCGGCGATGCGCGAGACCAGGCGTTGGTCGGCCTCGTCGAAGATGCGGCCGATCTCGGACGCACGGCTGGACAGAGCATCCGAACCTTCGGCGATGCGCGAGACCAGTTGCTGATCGGCAGCATCGAAGATGCGGCCAAGGTCGGTTGCGCGGGCGGCGAGCGCCTCGGCGGATTCGCCGATGCGCATGCCGAGCCGCTGGTCGGCGCTTTCGAAGTTGCGCAGGATGTCGCCGGCGCGGGCGGCCAGCGATTGTGCCGTCTCGACGGCGCGGGCGACCAGTTTCTGGTCGGCTGCGTCGAAGGTGCCGGCAATCTCGCTGGCGCGGGCCGCCAGATGATCCGCGGTATCCTGGGCCCGGGCAGCCAGCTGGTCGGCCGTTTCCTGGGCGCGGGCGGCGAGCTTCTGGTCCGCCAGCTCGAAGGTGCCGGCGATCTCGCCGGCGCGGGCGGCCAGTTGATCGGCGGTTTCGTGGGCGCGGGCCAGCAGCGAGCTGGAGGCGTCGTCGGCGCGGGCGAGCAAGGCGTTGGACGTATCTTCCGCACGGGCGTGCAGGCGACGGTCGGCTTCCTCGAAGGTGCGGGCGATGTCTTCGGCCCGCGCCAAAAGGGCGGCGGACGTCTGTTCGGCGCGCTCGGCGATCTTGCGGTCGGCATCGCTGAAGGCTGCACCGGCCTGCTCATGCAGCGCGCTGGTGACCTCCAGGACCTTTTCGCGCAAGGCGCCGGCGACGAAGACCGCGCTCTTTTCGAGCACGCTGCGGACATTGTCGACGCCGGTCGAGAGCGCGCGCTCCATGGTTCCGGCGCGTTCCTCGATGATCCCGGTCTGACGGCTGAACGCCTGCTCGATCTTCTCTACATCGGCGGCGATTGCGGCCGAAATGTCGGTGCTTCTGGCAGCGATCTGGTCGATGTGGCCGGACAACGAACGGTCGACGTCCTTGCGGGTCTCTGCGAGCTTGCCGAGATCGTCTTCCAGCGCGCGGCTCAGCATGTTGCGGCCTTCGGCCAGCTTGCCGACATGGCCAGCGATGACGCCGTCGATCTCGCCGCGGCTTTCGCTCAGCTTCTGCAGGTCGGCCTCGAGGGCGCGCTTGAGAATGTCACGGCCTTCGGCGAGCTTTTCCACCTGGCCGGCCACCAGCCCGTCGATGCTGGAGCGGCTTTCGGCGAGCTTGGCGAGATCGGCTTCGAGGGCGCGTTTGAGAACGTCGCGGCCTTCGGCCAGTTTCTCCACCTGGCCGGCGACCAGGCCGTCGATGCTCGAACGGCTCTCGGCCAGCTTGGCAAGGTCGTCCTCGAGCGCCCTGGACAGGGTCGAGCGCTCCTGGACAAGCCTGTCAGCGTGGCTGCCGACCAGGCCGCTGACGCTTTCGAGGTCGGCTTCCAGCGCCTTCGACAGCGTCGAACGGTCCTGGACGAGTCGCTCGGCATGGCTGTTGACCAGGCCGTTGATGTTGTCGAGGTCGACTTCCAGCGCCTTCGACAGGGTCGAACGATCCTGGACGAGCCGCTCGGAATGGCTGCTGACCAAGCTGTTGACGCTTTCGAGATCGGCTTCGAGCGCCCTGGCGAACTGGGCGCGGTCGTCGACCAGCTTCTGCGACTGGTCGGCAACGGTGTTCTTGATGGTGTTGAGGTCGGCTTCGAGCGCGCGCTTGAGAATGTCGCGGCCTTCGGCCAGCTTCTCGACCTGACCAGCGACCAGCCCGTCGATGCTGGAGCGGCTGTCGGCCAGCTTGGCGAGGTCGTCCTCGAGAGCCTTCGACAATGTCGAACGATCCTGAACGAGCCTGTTCATGTGGTCGGCGATGACGCTGTTCACATTCTGCAAGTCGGCTTCGAGGACCTGCGAAAGCAGTCCGCGATCCTCCGCCAGCCTTTCCGATTGGCTCGATATGACACCCTTGATGGTGTTGAGGTCCGATTCCAGCGCGCGCTTGAGAATGTCGCGGCCCTCGGCCAGCTTCTCGACCTGACCGGCGACGAGGCCGTCAATGCTCGAGCGGCTTTCGGCCAGCTTGGCAAGGTCGGCTTCCAGCGTCTGCGACAGCAGGCTGCGGTCGTTGGCGAGTTTGACCGAATGATCGTCAAGCAAGCCCCTGATGCCAGATAGGTCGTCCTCGAGCGAACGGCCGAGTTGGCTGCGGTCATCCACGAGCTTTGTCGAATGCGCCTCGATCAGGCCCTTGATGCCGGCGATATCGTTTTCCAAGGCCTTGGCGAGCACCGCACGACCTTCGGCGATCTTCTCGACCTGACCGGCGACCAGCCCGTCAATGCTGGCACGGCTGTCGGACAGTTTGCCGAGGTCGGCTTCCAGGGCGCGCGACAGGATGTTGCGGCCTTCGGCGAGCTTTCCAACATGACCGGCGACCATTTCATCAATGATCGTGCGGGCTTGCACGAGTTTTCCGGAGTCCTCGTTGAGAGCCAGCGAAAGCCTGTTGCGGCCTTCTTCCAGCCTTTCGAGGTGGCTGCCGAGCGACGCGTCGATGGCGGCCCGCGATTCGTTGACCTTGCGCAGATCCTCTTCGAGGGCGCGCGCGATCAGGCTGCGGCCTTCGGCCAGCTTCTGCACCTGGTTGGTCACCGCGGCATCGATGCCGTCGCGGCTTTCGGCGAATTTCTCCAGGTCCGCCTGCATGGCGGCCGCCATGCGCTCGCGGCTTTCGGACAGCTTGCGGCTGTGGTTTTCGACGGCTTCCTCGATGCCGACACGGGCGTCGGCGAGCCGCTGGATGTCGCTATCGAAAGAACGCGAGACAACATGACGCGCCGCTTCCATGCGACCGGCAAAGTCGCTGGCGCGAGCCTCCAGCATGCTCGATGTCGAGGTGACGATGTCGGCCATGTCGGCGCCGATCTGGGTCTTGCCCTGATCGATCATCGCGGCCAGCGTATCCTTGCTCTCGGCGAAGGTGTGGGCAATTTCGCGGGCGCGCTCGACCAGCGTCTCGTTGATCTGGCGGGCGCGGGCCTCGAGCGCTGCGTTGAGCTTCTGCGTGCCGGTGTCCAGCGCTTCGGCGCGGGTCTGGAATTCGCTGATCAGGGCCTGACCGCGTTCGGCCAGCGTACGTTCGATGCCGTTGAGGCTGGCTTCGAATTCCGAATTGAGGGTGCGCGCGGCGCCGCCGAGCAGCGAAACCATGCCGGTGGTGCGATCGTCGAGCAGATCGGTCAGCGACCGGGTCAGGCCGTCCGTCGTATCCGTCAGCTTGGCGATGCGCGTGTCGAGCAGGCTGGCGAAGGCCTCGCCGGAGGTCGAAAGCTTGTCGGTGATGGTGTCGAGCCGGCCTTCCACCGAATCGAAGATCGACATCGAGCTTTCATTGATGCGGTCGATGAGCGTGTCGCCCGAATTGGTGATCGTCATCGACAGCTTGGTCGACGCATTGAGGATCGAGTCGCGGATGATGTCGCTGGCGGAGCCGATTTCATCCCTGAGCGTCTCATGCGCACCGGCAATCGAGGCACGGACGCGCTCGGCATGGCTGACGACCGCCTCGCGCTCGCTGCCAAGCCCGTCGACGAGCGAACGGATGCGGGTTTCGTTTTCCGAATAGGAGCGCTCGATCTGGTTGACTTCGCTGTGGACCAGCGTTTCCAACTCCACGGCGCGGGCCAGCGTGCGTTCGATGCCTTCGCCCATGGCCGCCACCTCGCGGCGAACGGCCTGGCCGATCATCATGACGCGATCCTGCGCCATGTTTTCCGGCTCGGTCAGGCGGAAGGCCACTTCCGTCATCGACTGGGCGGCAATGCGCATGTCCTGGGCGCGGCGAATCATGGCTGCGAAGGCCCAGAACAGGATGATCGGCACGATCGCCGCGACGGCGAGGCCAATCAGTTCGGGACGGGCAAGGAACTGGTCGAGGGTGCGGATCCTCCAGATGCTCGGTCCGAACAGCAGGTTGGCGAGCCCGCCGGCGCCGGCGATCCAGGCGAGCGAGACGAAGGCGACGATCCAGTAGACGGTGTTGGAGGCGCGCCTGTTGAGGCCGTGCAGGAGGGTCTTGTAATCCTTCTGGCGATCATCATTGGCCGGCGCGAAGCCCGTGGGCTGCGCGCCGTTGCCATTGCCATTGCGTGTCTCCACGGGGCGCAGTTCTGCCGGCTTGGCCTTCGGCGCGGGACTCGCGGGCTGATTGGCAATGGGGGCCTGATTGGCGGCGGGTGCCGGCTTCTGGTTGCGTCCCTCGCGTGCCAGCTCGTCGGCGGCCTGGGATATCTGCGCTTCCAGATCTTCCATCGAAGCCGCGATATCGAGATCGCCGCTGCCGATGTCGCCGCTGAGGTCGAGATCGAGCGCTTTTTCCAGTTCCCTGGCCACGTCGCTGTCGAGATTTCTCGTCGTCGTCGTTGGTTTCTTTGCCATGCCTTCGCTACCCTGTACTAGCTGCCGCGGGGCTTATAATTGTCTTTGTCGTACCCCCGCGCAGGAGGCTGAAAATGGACCCTCGTATCGTAATGACACAGGGGGGTAAAGAAAACATGCATTCCGCGGGATACGTAAAACTTTAAATATAAGGTTAACGGAACCGTGATCCGTGCGCCGCTTTCGCAACATTTTTCCGGGCCATTCATTAACCCGTTGTCCATTGGATTCGCCTAGTTTTTCAGGCGGCCGAAGAAAACGGAGTTCGAGTTCATGCGTGGCGAAAGCGGCATTGCCTTTTCAATGCCCGGAGGCGACGTCTCGGGAACCAGGCAGTCCCGACCAGTCGATTTGGCACACCTTGCCCGGCAAACGATGGGCGACCGCGCCCTCGAGCAAGAGGTGCTGGCGCTGTTTGTACAGCAGGCGCTGTCGGTACGCGACAAAATTGTCGATGCCGATCTCAAGGACCGGCTTCTGCTTGCGCATGGGTTGAAAGGGTCTGCTCGCGGCGTTGGCGCCTTCGCCATCGCCGATTGTGCCACTGAGATCGAGCGGCAGCCGGAAGACGGCCAGACCCTCAAGCGGCTCGGCAAACTGATCGACGAAGTGCGCGATTTCATCGCCGCCATCAATCGCTGACCCGGTTTGTGGAAAAACGTCACCGAGCGGCGCTTTCGCACGGCAGTTGACTTGTCTGCCGGAGTGATTATCTCGGCGGAAACTCCCTTCAGGTGACAAATGACCAAGTTGACCTTCATCGCCCATGACGGCACACAATTCGACGTGGACGCCGAAAACGGCTCGACGGTCATGGAAAACGCCATCCGCAACGCCGTGCCGGGGATCGAGGCGGAGTGCGGTGGCGCCTGCGCCTGCGCCACCTGCCATGTCTATGTCGACGAGGCCTGGACGGCGGAAGTGGGCGAGCCGGAAGCGATGGAAGAGGACATGCTGGACTTCGCCTACGACGTCCAGCCGAACTCGCGTCTGTCCTGCCAGATCAAGGTACGCGACGCGCTTGACGGCCTGGTGGTGCGGGTGCCGGAGCGCCAGGGCTAGGGCGTGTTGATATTCGGGTGATGCCGGCCTGCAAACGGCGGCTTCCTCCGGCCTTCGCCGGCCGAAGCACTTGACGAGGGATCGTGGCAGCTAGGGCTATGGCCCGGGTAGGCCGGTACTCGCATATGAAAAGTACGTTGCGCTCCGGTTCTCGGTATCAACCCTGTTTGGTCGCTTCGCGCCGTCTTCGACTCCGGCTCGGCCTGACCTGAATCTCAATATGCCTTCGGCGACGTTCCAATTTCTTTGACATTGGCTGCTTGGCAGCAGGCCACGGCTCATGCAGTCTCGCCCCATTCCCAAGGGGACCACATCGCATGACCGAAACAATCAAGACGGATGTTCTCATTGTCGGGGCAGGGCCTGTCGGCCTTTTCGCCGTGTTCGAGCTCGGCCTGTTCGACATGAAATGCCACCTGATCGATATCCTCGACAAACCCGGCGGCCAATGCGCGGAACTCTATCCGGAAAAGCCGATCTACGACATTCCCGGCTGGCCCTCGATTTCGGCGCAAGGGCTGGTCGACAAGCTGCTCGAGCAGATCCATCCGTTCAAGCCTGACTTCACCTACAACCGCATGGTCTCCAGCCTCCAGAAACTGGAGGATGGCAGCTTTCGCGTCACCACCGACGAGAACGAGGTGTTCGAGGCCAAGGTGGTGGTGATCGCCGCCGGCGGCGGCTCGTTTCAACCCAAACGCCCCCCGATCCCGGGCATCGAGCCCTATGAAGGCAAGAGCGTCTTCTATTCGGTGCGCCGGATGGAGGATTTTCGCGGCCACGACCTTGTCATTGTCGGCGGCGGCGACTCGGCGCTCGACTGGACACTGAACCTGCAGCCGGTGGCAAAAAGCGTGACGCTGGTCCACCGGCGCCCTGAATTCCGCGCGGCGCCCGACAGCGTCAACAAAATGTATGCCATGCAAGAGATGAAGCAGCTTGCGTTCAAGGTCGGCCAGGTGACCGGCCTGACCGGCGCCGACGGCCAGCTGTCATCGGCCACCATCAAGGGTGGTCCGGAAGGCGATATCGAAGTGCCATGCACACGCATGCTGCCCTTCTTTGGCCTGACGATGAAGCTCGGGCCGATCGCGGAATGGGGGCTCAATCTCCACGAGAACCTGATTCCGGTCGACACCGAGAGATTTCAGACATCGGTGCCCGGCATTTTCGCGGTGGGCGACATCAACTCGTATCCGGGAAAGCTGAAGCTGATCCTGTCGGGCTTCCATGAAGTGGCGCTGATGGCGCAGGCGGCCAAGCGCATCGTCAGCCCCGGCGAGCGGATCGTGTTCCAATACACGACCTCGTCGACCAGCCTGCAGAAGAAGCTCGGCGTGGTGGAGTAAAGACCGCTCCTATTCCGCGAGGACGGGCGCAACCGCTTCGTCGCGTCCGCGCAGCGCCTTTTCCGGCATCAGCATCATGGCGACGAGCGCCAGCACCAGGGTGATGCCGGCGGTGATGAAGATCATCACGAACGGCAAGGCTGATGCCAGCTGGACATGTGTCTGCGAACCCTCGGCGGTGAGCGGCAGGCCATAGCCGAGCGCGACCGCGCCGAGCAGGGCGACGCCCAGCGCGCCACCCAGCGTGCGCAGGAAGGTCAGCACGCCTGTCGCAACCCCGAGATGGGTTCGATCGACGGCGTTCTGGACAGAGACGGTCGCGACCGGGAATGTCGTTCCGCTGCCCAGGCCGATCAGGGTTGTCAGGATCTCGACCTCGAGCAGCGAGGCGTGTCCAGCAATGGCGCTGAGCACGCCAATGCTGACAATGGCCAAGGCGATGCCGATCATGGCGATGCGCTTGTAGTGCACGAAGCGGGGGATCAGGCGGCCGCTTGTGGCGGCACCGGCGACCGTGCCGAGCAAAAGGCCGAGCATGGCCATTCCCGATTCGCTGACGGAAAGCCCGATGACGGTTTGCAGATAGACCGGCAAGTAGACCGAAGCGCCGATATTGGCCGCCTGCAGCAGGAACATCGACAGCGCACCGGCGAGCACGATCGGATTGCCCAGCACTTCAAGCGAGATCAGCGGTTCGGCGGCCCTCATCAGTCTCAGTGCGAACAGGGCCCAGAACACGGCCGAACCGGCCACCAGCCCGAGGATTTCGTGGGAAAACCAGGGATAGGTGCTGCCACCCCAGTTGAGCGCCAGAAGCAGAAGGGCCGTGGCGATAACCAGAAGCACGGCGCCCAACCCGTCGATGCGGTGATGTTTGGCTGCGATCGGCAGCTTCTTCAGCGGCTTGTTGATGATCGCCATGGCCAAAAGCCCAAGCGGAATGTTGATCCAGAAGATCAGCGACCAGTGCAGATGCTCGGCAAAGGTGCCGCCCAGCAGTGGCCCGGCAATGCTGGCGACGGCCCAGGTGCCTGACACCCAGGCCGCATAGCGTGCGCGTTCGCGCGGCGGCACGAGGTCGCCGATGACGGTTTGCGCCAGCGCAAACAGGCCGCCGCCGCCGGCACCCTGGATCGCGCGCCCGATCACCAGCACGAACATGTTGGGGGCCATGGCGCTGACCAGTGATCCGGCGAGGAAGATGAGGATCGCCGCGTAGACGGTCGGGCGGCGGCCATAGACGTCGGAAATCTTGCCGTAGAGCGGTGCCACGGCGGTGGCGGTCAGGAGATAGCCGGTGACCATCCAGGGCAGATATTCGGCGTGGCCGAGCGCTCGCGCGATGGTCGGCATGGCGGGTGCGATGATGGTCTGGTCGAGCGCCGCCAGCAGCATGGACAGAAGGACGCCGCCGATGATGGCGTTCTTCTCGCTTTCGGTCAGCGGTGTGGCGGCAGCCGGTACGGTCTGCTTGTCGACAGCCTGGTCCATAGTCTTGTCCATGTGTTTTGCGCGCGATCCGGGTCGACGATTGGGCTTGCCTGACGCGTTCGCCGCGCGATCGGTCGTGGTGCTCGTGCCTTGAGGATTGTACTTGCCAACCCGTGATATGTCGTTCCGTTTAGGCCGATTTCGACCGCCGTTCGAAAGTTTTCCGACGCTGGCACTATGCTTCGGCCCGGTTGGCTTGCACCGGCGCCATCGAGTGCGCCGATGAAATTCAGCCAGGTGGCAGCCGGCCGTTCTCGATGCGCTGGATGCGGTAGCGCATGAGCCGCAGGATACGGCTTTCGAAATTGACGCTCTCGACGCGATCGAACTGCACCTGGGCGCGGTCGTGCCTGGCGAGAATGGCGGCGGTGATCTCGGCCGCCTTGGCCTTGGCCGCAGCGCAATCCGTCCGCGGGTAGGTCGCCTTCAGCGCGTTTTCCAGCTCGCGGCCATAGTTCTTGGCGATCTCGACATGGCGTTCTTCATGGCGCTTGATGTCGGCCGACAGCGTGTCCCAGAACAGCTTCACGTCGGGATCCGCCTTGCGCGGGCGGCGCCATTCCGGAAGGATCACCTTGACCTTGACCGTCACGGCGGCGTCGGCGATCCGGCAGGAGCCAGCCTGCCTGGCGTAGCTGATCCGGGTGGTGAAGGCCATCTGGGTGGCGCCGGGGTGGCGCGAGCCCGTGCTTTTGACCTGCGGCCCATGTTTGGAGAGCTGCGTCTCGATGTCTTCGAGCGTGCTGCCGCCAATGGAAAAATAGCTGTATGTCTTGAGGAGATTGGCCGCGCCCGCCGGAACAGCGGTCACGGCAAGCAGTAGCGCGCAAAGCAGGGATCGTTTCATCATATTGCCTCTTTACCCACCTTGCGTTACGGCCGTTGCCGGCGCAACGGAATTGATCCTTTGCGGATCACACATCGTTGATGAGCCCATGGTTGATGAGCAATGACGGCGAGGCGATGGCAGCTGGCGCATGGACGTTATCTCGACCTTGGCGGCAAGGCCGTGGTCGTCGGCATCCTCAACGTCACTCCCGACAGCTTTTCCGACGGCGGACTGTTCGCTGCGCCCGAAGCGGCGCTGACCCAGGCGCGCCGGATGATCGAGGAAGGGGCACGGATCATCGATGTCGGTGGAGAATCGACCCGGCCGGGTGCCGCCGCCATCTCGGCCAGCGAGGAACAGGCGCGCGTCCTGCCGGTGATCGAGGCGCTGGCGCGCGCCGGTGACGTGCTGATTTCGGTCGACACCTATCGCGCAGACACAGCGCGGCTGGCCGTGGCTGCCGGCGCCCATATCGTCAACGATGTCTGGGGCCTGCAGCGCGAGCCCGACATCGCGCGGGTCGCCGCCGAAACCGGAGCCGGGCTCATCATCATGCATACCGGGCGGGATCGCGAGAAGCTGACCGACGTGATCGCGGACCAGTTTGCGTTCCTGGAAAAATCCCTGGAGATCGCCCGTCGTAACGGCATTGCGGACGATCGCATCGTGCTTGATCCAGGTTTCGGCTTCGCCAAGGAGACGGCTGAGGAAAATCTCGACCTGATGGCGCGGTTTTCCGAGCTCCATGCGCTTGGCTTTCCGCTGATGGCAGGCACCTCGCGAAAACGCTTCATCGGCACCGTCACCGGCCGCGATGCGGCAGACCGGGCGGCCGGAACGGCGGCGACCAGCGTCATTCTCAGGCTCAAGGGCGCGCATCTGTTTCGCGTCCATGATGTCGCAATCAACGTGGACGCGCTGGCCGTGGCGGATGCTATGCTGGCGCTTGAAACCGCCGCATCGGAACGCTGAGCCATGTATGTCATCCGCCTGAAGAACTGCGCCTTCTTTGCACGGCATGGCGTGCTCGACGAGGAGGAAGCCCTTGGCCAGCGTTTCTATGTCGACGCGGTGCTGTCGGTCGAACCCGGGCGCGCGCTTGTCGACGACGCGATCGAGGAAACCGTCAACTACGGCATTGCCTTCACGGTGATCGAGAAGATCATCACCGGGAAGCGGCGCTTCCTGATCGAAGCCCTGGCCATGGAAGTGGCAAAGGCGCTGACGGAGCGGTTTCCGCAGATCAAGAGGGCCGAAATCACCGTGCGCAAGCCGAACGCGCCGGTGCCTGGCGTGCTCGATCATGTCGAGGTGACCGTTGTCTGGCCCGAGTAACACCGTCTTCCTCAGCCTCGGCGGCAATCTGGGTGATCCGGCGGCTTCGATGGCGGCGGCGCTGCGCATTCTCGACGCCGATGCGGGCACGCGCGTCACCGCCGTTTCGTCGCTCTACCGCACACCGCCCTGGGGCAAGCTCGATCAGCCGGATTTCCTCAACGCCGCCGCCGAACTGTCGACCCGGCTCTCGCCGCGGGCGCTGCTCGACCTCTGCCTCGACGCCGAGCGGAAGCTGAAGCGGGTGCGCGAGGAGCGCTGGGGGCCGCGCCTGATCGATATCGACATTCTGGTGTTCGGTGACCGCGTCATCCATGAGACCGGTCTGGAAGTGCCTCATCCGCGTATGCTGGAGCGCGCTTTCGTCCTGGCGCCGCTGGCCGAAATCGCGCCGGATCTTGCCGTCGGCGGGAGAAGCGTGTCGGAACGGCTCGGCGCTGTCGACGCCGCCGGAATCGAGCGGTTGCCGTCCGGCCGGGACTGGTGGCTGACCTAGCTATCAGCCGGAAAATCCGCCTTCGTCGAGAAACGCCTGCTCCTGCGGTGTCGTCTCGCGGCCAAGCATCCTGTTGCGATGCGGAAACCGCCCGAAGCGGCGGATGATGTCGCGATGCTCCAGCGCGTATTTCAGGTTGAACTCGGCCCTGGCGGTGTGCAGCTCGACCGAAATGTCCTGGTCGGCAAGGTTTTCCGCATGTTCGAACGGCAAATACAGGAACACGCGGACTTCCGGTTCCAGCGCCAGGTCATGCCCGGCAGCGACCGCCTTATGGGCAAAGTGCTTCGCCAGCGGATCGGTGGCATACATGTGGCCGGTGCCGCGGAAGCAATTGCGCGGAAACTGGTCGAGCAGGATCATCAGCGCCAGCGAACCTTCGGCATGGCCCGACCAGGCGTCGCACTCACGCCGTGCCGCGGCATAGTGCAGGTCGAGAAAGCGATCGCGGAAATCGGCATCGAAAGCGTCGCTCTTCTCGAACCAAGCATCCTCGCCGGCGTCGCGCCAGAATTTGGTGACCGACAGGGCTCCGCTGTCCAATTCCATGCATGATTCCTTGGTTCAATCGGCTGTTTCGGATTTGTGCAGAACGCCAGCCGTCTCCTCGTTGAGGGCCTGACCGGGGCGGCGCGGCGTGGAGAGCGGTGTGGGAATCGGCGTGCCGATATTGCCACGCAGGAAGCGCTGGCCGGCGCGAATGCCTTCGGCGAGCTGGGTTTCGAAGCGGTCGGTGTCGCGACGCCTGACGTCCTCGATCGTTTCCGCCACGTCTTCGGGATCAACGCCAAGCGATTCCAGGGCCGAGCCGCCGAAAACCAGCGCCGATTCGAAGGTCTCGCGCAGCTGATAGTCGACGCCGGCGCGAATGAGCTGCAGCGCGGTGCCGCGGTCGAAAGCCCGGGCAAGCACGGTGAGCAGCGGAAATTCGGCCTTGATCAACTGGGCGATGCGAACGGCCGCATCGGCCTTGTCGACGCAGATCAGCACGGCGCGCGCCCGGCCGGCGCCGGCCGCGTGCAGGATATCCAGCCGGGTGCCATCGCCATAATAGACCTTGAAGCCGAAGTCGGCGGCCGCCTGGATCATCTCGACATCGTTGTCGATGATCGACACATCGATGCCGCGCAGCAGCAGCGGCTGGCTGGCGATCTGGCCGAAGCGGCCGAAACCGATGATCAGCACACTGCCGGTCAGTCCGTCGGCGACGTCGATGCCGTCGAGCGACTGCTCGTCGCGCGGGGTGACATAGCGCAAGGCGATGATCGCCAGCGGCGTCAGCACCATGGAGATGATGACGATCGCCGTCAGCATCGCGTTGGCCTGGTTGTCGATGATGCCGACGGCGGCGGCGGCTGAGTAGAGGACGAAGGCGAATTCGCCGCCTTGCGCCATGAAGACCGCGCGTTCCAAGGCTTCGCGATGGCCGGTCTTGAGGATGCGGGCGACGATGTAGATGCCGAGCGCCTTCATGATCATGTAGGCGACGACATAGATGGCGATCAGCTTCCAGTTCGCGGCGACCACATGCAGGTCGAGCGACATGCCGACCGCAAGGAAGAACAGGCCGAGCAGGATGCCGCGGAACGGCTCGATGTCGGCTTCCAGTTGATGGCGGAAGGTCGATTCCGACAGAAGCACGCCGGCCAGGAACGCGCCCATCGCCATCGACAGGCCGCTGAGCTGCATGGCAAGCGCCGATCCAAGTACCACCAGCAGTGCCGCGGCCGTCATCACCTCGCGGGCACGGGCATCCGCCAGGATGCGGAAGAACGGGTTGAGCAGATAGCGCCCCGCCAGCACCAGTCCGACGATCGCGGCAAGGCCGATGCCGACCTCGGTCAGCCGTTCCGACAGGCTGGTGTCGGCGCCGCCCGGCGCCAGGAACGCGATCAGGGCCAGCAGCGGCACGATGGCCAGATCTTCCAGCAGCAGGATGGAGACGATGCGTTGGCCTTTCGGCGAGGCGATGTCGCCGCGTTCCTCGAGAAGCTGCATGACGATCGCCGTCGAGGTCAGCACGAAACCGGCGCCGGCGACGAAGGATTGCGAGACCGGAAAACCGCCGGCCATTCCCACGCCGGTCAACAGGACCGCGCAGACTCCGACCTGCAGCGCACCGAGCCCGAAGATTTCGCGCCGCAGGCCCCAAAGCCGCGACGGCTGCATTTCCAGCCCGATGATGAACAGGAACATGACGACGCCGAGTTCGGCGACGTGGAGGATGGCTCCCGATTCGGAAAAGATACGAAGACCAAACGGGCCGATCACCACGCCGGCCGCCAGATAGCCCAGGATCGAGCCGAGGCCCATGCGTTTGAAGATGGGGACGGCGACGACCCCCGCGGCAAGCAGCGCCACCACCTGAATGAGATCGCCGCCTGATGTTTCCGCTGCCATGCCTCTTGTCCCTATGTCCTTCAGCAGTCCTTGCATGCAGTTGGAGCAGGAGGCAAGGCCAGGGAACCTGCCAGGACGGGTAGGGTGCCGACAAAGCGTGTCCCCTGGTGGAACAACGGTCTCCGCTTGCCCGTCGGACGATTGGTATGTATATTGACGTGATGACTGATCATTCGTCCTGGCCGTCTCCCGCGCCACATATTCCGATGGATGCGCTCAGCGAAGTCCTACAAGACTTTCGCCTGAGTGGCGTCAATTATGGCCGCTGCGAGCTCCGACATCCTTGGAGCATAGAATTTCCGCAACAATCGCTGCTTCGTTTTCACTTTGTCGGTCAGGGTCCATGCTGGATCCACACCGAAGTGCAAGACTGGCAGCAGCTGCGCGATGGCGATCTGGTGCTGCTGCCACAAGGCATCACCCATCGGCTGGCCAGCGCGCCAGACGTTGCAGGCGGCTCGATCGATGATTGCCGGGTGACCAAGTTGGGGGGCAACGTCTGCGAAGTCGTACGGGAAGGCACGGGCGCGACAAGCACCCTTTTCTGCGGCTCAATGGCCTTGGGCGCCTATGCGTTGAACCCGTTGATCACGCTGATGCCGCCTATCATCAAGGGTTGCGACGTGGCCGGCAATGACCCGGTCATTGGTCCTTTGCTGGCGGCCATGACCGCGGAGGCCGCGCAACCGCAGATGGGCAGCGCCACCATCTTGTCGCGTATGGCGGACTTGCTGACAGCCCGGCTCATTCGCTGCTGGGTCAATTGCACGGGAGCTTCGACGACCGGTTGGCTCGCCGCCATCCGCGACCCCAATATTGGCCGCGCTCTGGCAGCCATGCACAAAGACCCCGGCCATAACTGGACGCTCGAAAGCCTCGCCAGCCTGGCAGGCCAATCGCGCTCGATTTTCGCCGAGCGCTTCAGCGCTGTATTGGGAGAAGGCGCGGCACACTATCTCGCCCGTTTGCGCATGCAGCTTGCCCGCGAGTTGTTGGGGCAAAACGGTTTGTCGGTGGCCGAGGTTGCTACCCGCTTGGGCTATGATTCCGAGGCATCCTTCGCTCGCGCCTTCAAGCGCATCACCAATGTCTCCCCTGGCGTTGTGCGTCGCACAATTCCCGGACGAATAGACATTAATTTCGGATTTTAGGATACATTTCATCCGACCGGACTCAGCTATGAAGATCTCCAACCTTTGGAGATACGTCCGTGACAGACACAACATTACAGCTTGAAGACGCGGCGATAGACGTTGATGCGGCTGCGCCGGCCAGGTGGGGCGCAACCACCTGGTTCGCGGTCATTTCATTGGCCGCCACCAGCTTTGCTCTGGTGTCAGCCGAATTTCTGCCGGCAGGTCTGCTGACGCCCCTGGCGCGCGATCTCGGTATCAGTGAAGGAACAGCCGGACAGGTCGTCACCGCCACAGCTTCTGTCGGCGCCGTGACGGCCATGTTGAGCAATGTTCTCATCGGCCGATTGAACCGCAAGGCAGTGCTGGTTGGTCTCAGCGCCTTGGCGGTCGGTTCCAACATTCTTGCGGCGCTGGCGACCGATTTCTGGTTATTGTTGCTGGGTCGGGCCGGACTGGGGATCGCACTCAGCGCCTTCTGGGCACTTTCGGTCGCCGTGGTGGCGAGGCTGGTTGGCGCCAATGCGACTGGGCGGGGCATGGCTATCGTCACCCTCGGCGTCTCGCTCGCAACCATTGCCGCACCGTCGATGGGCGCGTTGATCAGCGACTGGCTGGGTTGGCGCAGCGCCATGGCCATGACAGCGGGGTTGGCCTTGCTTGCCATGCTGCTGCAGTTGCTTAGCCTGCCGTCCTTGCCTGCAACGGCAAGCAATAGTCTTGCAGACGTCCTTCGTCTGACACGGAGACGTGGCGTTCAACTTGGTATGCTTGCCATCCTTTTGCTGATGACGGGGCATTTTGCCGGCTCGGTCTATGTGCGTCCCTTTCTCGAACATGTGACGCACCTTGCAACCGGGCCAATTGCCCTGGCTTTGCTCGGATTTGGCATCGCCGCGGTGATCGGCAATATTGCCGGTGGCCGCATGGCCGACGCCAATATCCACGTGGCTCTCGTGGTCACCGCCGCATTGATGGCGTTTGCGGCGCTGTCATTGGTGCTTTGGGGCGTGCACATTGGCGTTGCCTTTGGCTTCGCGACGCTGTGGGGCTTCGCCTTCGGCATGGCGCCGGTGGTGCTGCCGACAAATCTGTCTCGCGCAGCGCCGGACGCGCTGGAGGCGGCGGGCAGCCTGATGGTCGCCTCTTTTCAGGTCGCCATCACCATCGGCGCGGTTGTCGGCGGCTATGTCGTCGACACCTATGGCCCTACAGCGCCTTTGACCGTGACTGCCATCCTTGCAGCATCGACAGCCGTATTGGCGATGTTACAGCCGCGCAGCTGAACTTTGCCGCCGCTGACGCGGGCAGCCCGAATCCGGCCCGGATAATATTGCAGACGCGTTACACAAGTTTACGCAATGCGCGCGTTGCTTGTTGCCACAATCGAAGGCTAAGGACGCTCGGCTTCGGCCATTGGAGGGTGAGCGACGATCAAGTCGCGCCCTTTTGAGGAGATGACTGACATGAAGAAGTTTTTGCTTGTTGCCGTCGGCCTGGCGGTGCTTGCGGGTTCGGCCTGTTCGAAGGCGCCGGAATGCACGGCCGAGATCGCGACCAAGAAGGCACAGGATATGGCCGCCGCACTGCAGGAAGCGATCACCAAGGATCCGTCCAAGGCGGCTGACCTGACCGCCAAGGTCCAGGCGGTGACAACCAAGTACCAGGGCACCACGACACTCGCCGACGCCTGCAAGGCGTATGACGAGGTGACGGCCGCCATCAAGGGCTAAGCGCCTTTCGACTGGTTCAAAAGGGGGCGGTGGCGATGGGCCGCCGCCTCTTTGCTTTTGGGGATGTGTTTGGGGGTAGGGCGCGATAATGCGCTCAGTTCGGGGCGATGGAGCCGACTTCGACGGCATCGACGCGCTTCAGGCTCATACCAATGACCGGCACCAGCTGATCCTGGACCCGCACGGCAACCGTCACGGTCATCGAATTGTCGTCGGGAATACGGGCTTGCATGACGCCGCGCAGCTGGTTGCGGTTGATGGTGAAGACCACCTTGCGGGCATCGACGACGTTGCCGCCGATGATGTCCAGGCCCGCACCGTCAGCGCCCCCCATGAAGGAACCCTTGTAATCGCGGCCCTTGCGTTCGATCTTGGCCGACATCTGCTGGGTGAACATACCGACCCGGCAGCCGCCATCCAGAGTCATGCCCATCTTGCCGTCCGGCGTGGAGCCGGTGAAGCTGCAGTTGAATTTCGTGCCCTTGTACTTGCCGGCGACGATTTCGCCCGGGCCGACCCATTTGCCTTCGGCCGACTGGAAGAACTGCTTGTCGGGCTCTGCGGCGGAAGCCTGCGAGGCGAGACCGACGACTGCTGTGATCGCAACGGCCAGGGGCAGGACGCTGGACAGAATTACGCTTTTCATCGACGACACCCGGCAACAAAGAGGCTGTTTGGAACCGGTTCGACCATGAAGAAGATTGGTTAATGCTTCGTCACTGCGGGGCCTCGAAACGGCAATCCGCTCATCGTTAGGAAGAACAGGACGCTATTTGCCGGAGCCCGTGGTTTCGGTGTCCTTCTTCGCGGCAAACGATGTCAATGCCGAGAGGAAATCGCCCAGTCCCGGGCGCTTCGCGGCGCTGAAGGGCAGGGGACGCGCGGTTTCCATCGCCGCGATGCCGATGCGCGCAGTCATCATGCCGTTGACGACGCCCTCGCCAAGCTTGGCCGAAAGCCGTGCCGCCAGGCCATGGCCGACGATCTGCTGGACGAAACTGTCGCCGACGGCGATCGAGCCGGTGACCGCCAGATGTGCCAGCACGCTGCGCGCCAGGCGGAAGAACCCCAGCGTTCCCGGGCGTCCGCCATAGAGTTCCGAGAGACGGCGAATGAGGCGTCCGGCCTCGAACACGACATAGGCGACATCGACGAGCGCGCGCGGGCTGACCGCCGTCACCAGCGAGACGCGTTTGGCGGCTTCGAGAATCATCACCTTGGCCCTGGCATCGAGGGGGCCGAGGATTTCCGCTTCAGCCAGACGCACCAGATTGCCGCCGTCGATGATTTCGCCGCGCAGTTCGGCCAGGGCGCGCCGGCCGGCCGCGGTCTCGGGCTTGGCCGCGACGAAAGCCGAAAGCTCGTCGACCACCGATCGTGCCGCCTTGGGGTCGTCGCGCGCGATGGCGTCGCGCGCGCGTTTTTGCAGTTTCTCGACTTCGGCAAGGCGGGCGATCGCCAGGAATTCGCGAATCATGATCACCACAAGCGCCAATATGGCGATCGCTGCCATGCCGGCGGCCAGCCAACCCAGCCATTCGGCGCGGGCGAAGAGATCGCGAATCAGCTGGTCGGTCCACAGGCCGACAGCCAGCGAAACCAGCACGCCGATCGCGCCGAAGAGGATGCCGCCGAACAACGAGCGTTTCCTGGGGGCGACCGCCGGTGGCGGTTCGGCGGCAACGATGTCGGGTTCGTCGAAGACGTCGACTTCCGCCGGTATGACCAGCGCGACATCGGTCTTCAGCCCGCGGGGTTTGCGCGGGGGCTCGGCCTGCCGCGTCTTTGACGCCTCTTGTGTCGGCGCGGCCTCCGGCTCGATGCGGAAGGCCGCCGGTTTGCGGGGCGCGGTCATGCCAGATGGTCTCCGATCAGGAACTGCAAGGCACGGTCGAGCCGGATATGCGGCAGAGACAGCGTGACACCTTCGGCCGTGCGTTCGAGTTTTGGCGGGCGGAATCGGACAAAGCGGATTGCCGGGTCCGTGGAATCTTGCCTGTGGTCGGGTCCTGAGACGTCGAACATCGCATCAATCTTCTCCGGTAAGTCACCGGGAAATATGGCAGTTTCGGTCTTTCCATCGAACGTTTCGCCGTTGATCTTCTCGCCGGCGATCGGCGTGCCGATGATGACAGGCAACGCCTCACGGCCTTGCTTGACCGTGCCTTCGCGGGTCGCGCGCACCGCCGCCATGGCGACCACGTCGACGTCGGCGCCGGTGAAGTTCGCTCGCGCCACGGCGCGGTCGGCCAGCCGCCGCACGATCGCCTGCAACCGGTCATGGCTTTCGTGGTGCAGGTGATCGGCCTTGGTCGCGGCGACCAGGATGCGATCGATGCGCCGCGAAAAGAGGTCGGTGAGGAAGCTGCCCCGGCCGGGACGAAAGCAGCCGAGGATCTCGGTCACCGCACGCTCGAGGTCGGCCATGGCGCCGGGGCCGGCGTTCAACGCCTGCATGGCGTCGATCAGGACGATCTGGCGATCGAGGCGGGTGATGTGTTCGCGGAAGAAGGGTTTGACGACATGCGTCTTGTAGGCCTCGTAGCGCCTCTCCATCATGGCGTGCAGCGATCCCGGGCGCTGGCGCCTGTCGAGGCCGGCCAGCGGTGCGAAGGTCAGCGCGGGCGAACCTTCGAGGTCGCCAGGCATCAGGAAACGGCCGGGCGGCAGGGTCGAAAGCGCGCGCTCGTCGAGCTTGCAGGCCTTGAGATAGGCGGCGAAGCTTTCGGCGAGGCGGCGGGCGGTCATCTCGTCGGCGTCGGCATTCGGGTCGATTTCCGCCGAGATTGCCCGCCAGGCCCGCGAAAGGTCCTCGCGCACCGGCAAAGTGGCCATCTCCACGGCCTCGCGTGAAAAATCGGCGAAGGACTTGCCGAGCAGCGGCAGGTCGAGCAGCCATTCGCCGGGATAATCGACGATGTCGACCGACAGTTTGCCGGATGAGAACATACGGCTCCAGCCGGAGGCCGATTCGTATTCGATGGTCAGCCGCAGTTCCGAAATAGCGCGCGTGGAATCGGGCCAGGCACGGTCGTTGACCAATGCAGCGATATGATCCTCGTACTGGAAGCGCGGCACGGCGTCGTCGGGCTGCTCTTCCAGGAAGGCGCGGGCGATACGCCCGGATTTCTGTGCCTCGAACAGCGGCAGGCGTCCGCCGTGGATCAGATTGTGGACCAGCGCGGAGATGAACACCGTTTTGCCGGCGCGCGAAAGGCCCGTCACACCCAGCCGCAGCGAGGGAGAAAAAAGCCCGGTGGCGCGTCCCGACAGCGTATCGAGGGCAATTCTTGCCTCGTCGGTGAAGGTGGTCAGCGATGATGCCAAAATGTGATCTCTCGGGGCTGCGGTCCGTCCGATATAGGCGTTGGAACCCGGCTTTGAAATGGCGCCGGAAATCGATGCCGAAGCAATTCCAGGAAAGTGCGGAGCGGTTTTCCCGTCCGAAATCGCGCCAAAACAGAGAGTTAGAGATCGGCCGGTGTCAGGAACGCCTCGAGATAACCCGTTTCCTGGGCCGCTTTGGTCAGATCGTCGAGGAAACGCACGACCGCCAGGCCCGAGGTCGGGAACCCATGGTTGAGCATGGCACGCGCCGTCTCGTCGCCATCGCCTGACACTGCCATGGCAAGATCCTCCGTCATCGGATTGTGACCGATGACCAGCAGTGACCCCGGCCCGCCATGTTCCCGGATGACGCGGAGATAGCCGGCCGCGTCTTCGCTGTAGAGCGTGTCGAAAAACAGCACCTTGCCGGTGTCGGTCTGGCCGGCCAGCCCTTCGAGCGTTTCCTTGGCGCGCCGGGCGTTGGAGCACAATGTCAAATCGGGGACATAGCCACGGGAGCGCATGGCAGCGCCCATCGTCTCGGCATCGGCGCGGCCGGATGCATCAAGCGGTCGATCGAAATCGCGCATGCCGGGCAGCGCCCAGCCAGCCTTGGCGTGCCGCAACAGATAGAGCCTGCTCACCCAACCTCCGATGATGCCGAAGCCGCGGCACGATTAGCCACGAGAAGGGCGCCGCGCACAATGGCCCCTTGTTCTTCCTCGCAAAGAATCATGCGGCACTTTCTCCATCGAATCAGCGACATCTCGCCCCGACGGGTGCCGCCGGGGCACTTTAACAATTGCGTGAGTCGGTGACTGATTGCGCTTGTGCAGGCGTCGGGCGGCGAATATATAAGCGCCAAATTTGGGGCAGTTTGGGTGAGTCGAATGAACGACATCGTTACCGCCGATTACGTACCCTCCGAAGACGAGCCGTTCATGAACGAGCGGCAGAAATCCTACTTCCGCCTGAAGCTCGTCACCTGGAAAAATGACATATTGCGCGAAGCGCGCGAAACTCTCGAAATCCTGCAGCAGGAAAACGCCAACCACCCCGACCTCGCCGACCGCGCCTCTTCCGAGACAGACCGCGCCATCGAGCTCCGGGCTCGCGACCGTCAGCGCAAACTCATCGCGAAGATCGATTCGGCGCTGCAGCGCATCGACGAAGGCACTTACGGCTACTGCGAGGAGACCGGCGAGCCGATCGCGCTGAAACGGCTCGACGCCCGTCCGATAGCCACCTTGTCGATCGAAGCGCAGGAACGGCATGAGCGCCGCGAAAAAGTCTATCGCGACGACTGACGTATTGCTTCTGGACTGCATCTCAAGGCAGTTACAAGTGAAGTCATTGTCAAAAATGGCCGGGCTTTCCGGCCATTTTTGTTGGTTGTATCACAAATCCGTTGCAGCAAGCGAAAGCAAACCCCGGCCGGCGGGGCGCCTCAGGCGCCAATCATTTCTTCTGGCTTGAAAGTTCGCCTAGAAGCCTGGTCATTTCATCGTCGAGCGATTGCGGCGCCTTGGCCACCGGTTTGCCAACAGGACCACCGGAGCGCGGCTGGTCGAGCGAAACCTCCAGGTCCTTCATCAGCTCGTCGTCGATACTGCTCTGCGGTGGCGATGGCGCGTGCCTGACGGCATTGGCGTTGGCTGAGCCATAGGCAGGCAGCGGCGTGACGTTGGTCGATTGATGGGGTTGCGCCGGTTTCGGTGCGGGGGTTGGGGCTGGTGGTGGCGCTGCCGGGCGCTGGCGGGCAGGCGGCGGCGCCGCGGTCGCCGGCTGCGGCGCCGGTCGTGCCGGTGCTGGAGCCGGCTGAGGCGGCCGCGGTTTTGCCGCCGGGGCCGCGGTGGCCGGGACGGGTTGCAGACCACTATCTCCGGTCAGCGCTGGACGGCGCGGTGCGGCAAGGCGTATGTCGCGTTCGACGACGACGTCGGTCGGGCCGCCGATCAGCAGCAGATGTTCGATATCGTCGCGGCGCACCAGCACCAGCCGGCGATGGCTGTCGACGGCGGTGGCGTCCATGACGGCCAGCCGCGTCTTGCGGTTCCGGCCACCGGCGACGAACGTGCCGAAGGTCAGGTTGCGAACGAGCCTGACGATGACGAGCACGATGACCAGCAGGATCAGCGCCGCGAAGGTCCACAGGAGTGCCGCCGCATAACCAGGGCCCGCCACGCTATCCAGCCACTGCATTGGTTTCCCCTGATCGGTTTTGGAAAGTGACGCGACACTAGACCGTTGCGGCTGGCCACCGCAAGTTGCCTTTCACGCATCGTGAACAGCTTGAAACACTGGGAAGGCCGGCCGGCATCATTTTTATCTGACATTTGCCGCCCGGGCCTTTTCCGGACTGGGAGAATGTGATTCAACCGGCTAAAGCGGGTCGCGCTGAAGCGGATTCACGCGAGGCGCGCTAGGGCCTTGTTTTTGTGCATGTCGTTTTCCCAAAACCGAAGTCACTTTTGGGCGACATGCATCAGGGGCGGGTGTCGGAACGTCGGACTTCACGAGCAGGGGGCATATGGCCAAGGAAGCGCGCGGCGATTTCTATCCGGTACCGATCGTCGACCAGAACACGCGACCGGGCGCGGTCACCCGGCTCATCATCTTCATCGTCGTTCTGACGGGGGCCGCGATCGTCTTCGGCCTGTTCCGCGAGCGCCTCGGGGACCCCTTCCTGCTCGGCATGCTTGGCGTGCTGGCGATGATCGGCGTCGGCTTCCTGTTTGCGACCGCGATCGGCTTCGTGCAGGTCACGCCGCGCTCGACCGGCGATGAACTGTCCAAGGCTTTCGTCGATTCGATGGCGCAGGGCCTGCTCGTGACGGACACCAAGGGCCGCGTCGTCTACGCCAACCGTGCCTATGCCGACATGACCGGAGCTTCCTCGGCCGCCGACCTCAAGACGGTCGAAGGGCTGCTTTCGGATGTTCCCGAGGCCTCGGTGACGATTTACCGGCTGGCCTCCGGCCTGCGTGACGGGCAGCCGGGCGACGGCGAGTTTCGGCTGGCGCAGTCGATCCGGCCCGGCGCCGAACCGGGCGCCCGCTGGTACCGGGCGCGCGCCCGCACCTTCAACGTTCCGGGCCAGCGCTTGCCGATGCTGGCCTGGCAACTCGCCGACATTTCGCAGGAGCGGGCCGAGCAGGAGCGTTTCTTCCTCGATCTGCAGAAGGCCATCGATCACCTGGACCACGCCCCGGCCGGCTTCTTTTCCGCCGACCAGGACGGTCGCGTCACCTACATCAACGCCACGCTCGCGGAGTGGCTGGGCATCGATCTTGCCAGCTTCACACCCGGCGCGGTGACCTTGCCGGATATCGTTGCCGGCGACGGCATGGCTTTGGTGCGCTCGGTCAAGGCCGACCCCGGCACGACGCGCAACGCGGTCATCGATCTCGATTTGACGACGATGACGGGAGAGGCGCTGCCGGTGCGCTTCATGCATCGCGTTTCGGCCAGCCGCGAAGGTGTCGGGGGTCCGACACGCACGATCGTGCTCAACCGCACGCAAGGCGAGGATGCCTCGGCCGATCTGCGCGCCTCGGAAGTGCGCTTCACCCGCTTCTTCAACTCGACGCCGATGGCGATCGCGGGTGTCGATGCCAGCGGGCGCATCCTGCGCACCAACGCCCCCTTCCTGTCGCTGTTTTCCTCGGTCGTCGACCGGGACGCCGTGGATCGCCGTGTGCGGCTCGATACGGTGATCCACGAGCGAGAGCGTCCGGCCTTTGCCGCCGCATTCGAGAAGGCCCGGCAGCGGCAGGCCGACATCGAGCCGATCGACACCGTGCTGCCCGGCAACGAGGAGCGGCACATCCGTTTCTACGTCAATGCCGTCGCCGACGGCACCGGCGGCGAGGGCGCAGAGGAATCGGCCATCGTCTACGCCGTCGAGACGACCGAGCAGAAGGCGCTCGAAGGGCAGATGGCGCAAAGCCAGAAGATGCAGGCAGTCGGGCAACTCGCGGGCGGCATCGCCCACGACTTCAACAATGTGCTGACCGCCATCATCATGGCGTCGGACCTCCTTTTGACCAATCACCGGCCGTCGGACCCGTCCTTCCCCGACATCATGAATATCAAGCAGAACGCCAATCGGGCGGCTTCACTGGTCAGGCAGTTGCTGGCCTTCTCGCGCAAGCAGACGCTGCGGCCGGAGGTGCTGAACCTCACCGACGTGCTCGCCGATCTCAGGATGCTGCTTGCCCGCCTGGTCGGCAACGACATCAAGCTGAAGATCGACCACGGCCGGGACCTGTGGCCGGTCAGGGTAGATATCGGTCAGTTCGAGCAGGTGGTGGTCAATCTGGCGGTCAATGCGCGCGACGCTATGCCCGCCGGCGGCGATCTCACCGTGCGCACCCGCAACGTCACCGCCGAGGAGTGCAAGACCTTCTCCTATCGCGAACTGGCCGCGGCCGACTATGTCGTGGTCGAGGTCGAAGACACCGGCAGCGGCATCGCGCCGGATGTGCTGAAGAAGATCTTCGAGCCGTTCTTCACCACCAAGGAGGTCGGCAAGGGCACGGGCCTTGGCCTGTCCATGGTCTACGGCATCATCAAGCAGACCGGCGGCTTCATTTTCTGCGATTCCGAGGTCGGCAAGGGATCGACCTTTCGCATCTTCCTGCCGCGTCATATCGCGGAAGCGAAAAAGGCGGCCGAACCCGGGGAAACCCCGAGTGCCGCGCTGGTCAAGCCGGTCGACAGCACCAAGGACCTGTCGGGGTCAGCCACGGTGCTGCTGGTCGAGGACGAGGATGCCGTGCGCATGGGCGGCATGCGGGCGCTGACCTCGCGTGGCTATACGGTGCATGAGGCATCCTCCGGCGTCGAGGCGCTGGAAGTCTTCGAAGCCCTGGGCGGCAAGGTCGACATCGTCGTTTCGGATGTCGTCATGCCGGAAATGGACGGGCCGACCCTGCTTGGCGAGTTGCGCAAGCGCCAGCCGGATATCAAGTTCGTGTTCGTGTCCGGTTATGCCGAGGACGCCTTCGCCAGGAACCTGCCGGCCGACGCGCATTTCGGCTTCCTGCCGAAGCCGTTCTCGCTCAAGCAACTGGCGACGATCGTCAAGGATATGCTGGAGTCCTAATTTAGTTTTCTCCAATGGTCTGCCTTGCACAACGCCCCGACAGCGCCATGATTGCGCGCGAGGGCCAGGCGGGCTTGGGGGAGCGGCGATTGACGCCACACATAGAGGCAGGCAAGGGCGATTACGCCGAAACGGTGCTGTTGCCGGGCGACCCGCAGCGCGCCGAATGGATGGCGCAGACATTTCTCGAGGCGCCACGCTGCGTCAATCGCAGGCGGGGTGCTTTCGGCTTTACCGGCCTTTATCGCGGCCGGCCCATCAGCATCCAGGCAACGGGTATCGGGGTTTCGTCGTTCCTGATCTATACCCATGAATTGCTCGACTATTATGGCGCCCGAACATTGATCCGCACCGGGACCTGCGGCGGCCTGGGCGCCGAGGTAAAGCTGCGCAGCCTGGTGATCTCGCAATCGGCACGGCCGGAAAACAAGCAAAGCGGCCAGGTCTTTGGCCTTTATGACGCTGACGCCGGCCCGGATCCGGCGTTGCTCTCCTGCGCCTTGGCCAAGGCAGCAGAACTCGGCATCGACCACCATGCCGGCCCGACAGTCTGCACCGACATATTCCATCATCCTGAAACGCACACCCGATATGCCGAGGCAAGGGCACTCGGAGCGCTGGCCGTGGATATGGAGACCAGCGCGCTCTATCGCGTCGCGGCGCATTTCGGCGCGAGGGCGTTATCGCTGCTGACCGTCGTCGACAATCTGGTTACCGGCGAACAGGCCGACTATTCCGAGCGCCAGGCGCTTTTCACCGATATGAGCCGGCTGGCGCTCGAGGTTGCCGCAGCGGCGCGCTAAAGCGCTTCCGGTGAAAGCAGAATCGCCTTCAAGCAGTTCGGCGTGACCGTCGCCGGTGATTGCCGTCCTCCCGGACCGCTGTGCGGAGCGCGCCAGGCGCTCCGCATTTTTTGTCGGATATAGGTCAGGCGCCGACCGGCAGGCCGTCCATGCGGCGGATGGCGACCACTGACGGCCTCGGCGGCTGGCCGTCCCTGAAATCGGGCCACAATGTTTGCGCCTTGTCGAGCGTCTCGGCGTCTTCCGCGGGGTGCTGGACCGACAGGAACAAGGTCGTGCCATCCGGCGTGAGATGACACGAGAAGGCGGACACGGCTTGCGGGCCGTACGGCGGCGCCGTTCCAGGGCAGGCCTACGGATTGCTCCGCCGGGTGCAGGTCGAGGCGGTGAAGGCGCCGTCGGGTTGCTTCATGATGATGTCGAAGGAGGGCGGGTTCTGGCCATCCAGCGTTGCCTGGGTCATCGACAGCGAGTTGCCGCCCGTGGTGTAGCCGCCGAGCGGTCCCAGCCAGGAGATCTGGCCGTTTGCATTCATCTGATAATTGTAAGCCTGCTGGGCGGTTCCGAAGGTTACCGGGCCTGTATAGACGTTCCCCTTGACCGTGATGTCGCCGAGGTCGAGGAACAAGCCGAGCAGGTAGACTTCGCAGTGATAGGTGCCGTCAGGCATCTTGCCGTCGCTGAAGTCGGCCTGTGCGGCGCCGGTCGCTGCCGCCAGAAGCGCTATGCCGATAAAAATGCGTGAAATCAGGGATGTCATGACGTCGCTCGGTTGAGCAGAGAGCTTGCCCTATTTTTGCGCTGTGCTGCAACTTCATAGCCCCACCTCGCACGTTGAGGCCAAAATCTAGGCATTTGGCGAAATTGGGCAAAAATTAGGCAGATGCTAAATGCGCTGCGCAAATTTCTCTCAACCAATTTTTAACCGGCTCTCTTTGATTTGTTCAAACTAATATAATAAACGCTTGATAATGCCTGGTTATTTGCCGTTTTTCAGCATCCCGGCAGCGGTTGGCATGGGGGTTGCATTGTATTGTTGCGGTGCAATCAACCAGCGTGGGAGACTTCCGTATGAGGGGTAATTTCTCGACAATAACAAAAATGTTTTCGGCGAGCGTCGTTGCCGCCGGCCTGTTGATGTCGGCTCCCGCCAGGGCGGCCGACGATACGATCAAGGTCGGCATTCTCCATTCGCTGTCGGGGACCATGGCGATTTCGGAGACGACGCTGAAGGACGCCATGCTGATGCTCATCGATGAGCAGAACGCCAAGGGCGGCCTGCTCGGCAAGAAGCTTGAAGCCGTCGTCGTCGATCCGGCTTCCAACTGGCCGCTGTTCGCCGAAAAGGCGCGCGAGCTGATTTCGAAGGACAAGGTCGCGGCGGTGTTCGGCTGCTGGACCTCGGTGTCGCGCAAGTCGGTGCTGCCGGTGTTCTCCGAGCTCGACAACATCCTGTTCTATCCCGTCCAGTATGAGGGCGAGGAAAGCGAGCGCAACGTGTTCTACACGGGTGCGGCTCCGAACCAGCAGGCCATTCCGGCCGTCGACTATCTGATGAGCAAGGACGGCGGTTCGGTGAAGCGTTGGGTGCTGGAAGGCACCGACTACGTTTATCCGCGTACCACTAACAAGATCCTCGAGGCCTATCTGAAGTCCAAGGGCGTCGCTGCCGAAGACATCATGACCAACTATACGCCGTTCGGCTTCTCCGACTGGCAGACCGAAGTTTCTGCGATCAAGAAGTTCGGTTCTGCCGGCAAGAAGACCGCCGTCGTTTCGACCGTCAATGGTGACGCCAACGTGCCATTCTACAAGGAACTCGGCAACCAGGGCATCAAGGCCGAGGACATTCCGGTCATGGCCTTCTCCGTCGGTGAGGAAGAGCTTGCCGGTCTCGACACCAAGCCGCTGGTCGGCCATCTCGCCGCCTGGAACTATTTCGAGAGCGTCAACACGCCCGAGAACAAGAAGTTCATCTCCGATTGGCACAAGTTCATCAAGAACAACAAGCGCACCACCAACGACCCGATGGAAGCCCATTATATCGGCTTCAATATGTGGGTGAAGGCGGTTGAAAAGGCCGGCACCACCGATCCGGACAAGGTCATCGATGCCATGATCGGCGTTTCGGTGCCGAACCTGACCGGCGGCTATTCGACGATGATGCCAAACCACCACATCACCAAGCCGGTGCTGATCGGCGAAATCCAGGCCAATGGCCAGTTCGAAACGGTTTCGAAGACACCGGGTCTGGTGATGGGCGATGAATGGTCCGATTACCTGCCGGATTCCAAGGACCTGATCTCCGATTGGCGCAAGCCTCTGTCCTGCGGCAACTTCAACGTTGCTACCGGCAAGTGCGGCGGCAAGGGAACGAACTGACCTCCCAGGTCTGGACTGTTGGGTCCATGACCAGACCGCAGCGTCCGGACGGTTTCCTCCGCCGTCCGGACGTCCAATTCAAACCTTCAAGGGGTTAACATAAGCCGATGACCTTGATCCGCGCGGGCCTGACACTGCTGTTCCTGCTGACGACGCTGTCGTCTTCGGGCGCCGCGGAAGCCGACCTGCGTGGCATCATCGCCAAGTTCGCTACGGTAATGGACTTTTCTGAGACGGGAGCTGTCGTCCAAGAATTGACAGCCACAGGGGATTCCGCTGTCGAACGGCCGCTTGCTGCATTGGCTGACGGCAATCTTTACATTCGCACCGCCGACTCGATGGTTTTTGTCGGCAAGGAAGGCGATGAAGGCGTCCAGCTTTTTGACCCGCTGAGCGGCGAGGCAGCTGGCGAGGCCTCCGAGGACGACATAACCAAGATCACTGTCAACAACACCTTGCGCCGCGCCATCCGTGATGCATTGGGCACGTTGACGCTTGGTTCCAAGGATCCGACCGTTCGCATCGCCGCGGCCGACACCATGTTCAAGACACCGGACGCCGCCAATATCGAACCGCTCGACGCAGCGATCGCCAGTGAAAGCGTGGCGAGCGTCAAGGCTTTGCTCGAGCAGGCGCGTGGCGCTTCCATACTGGTTTCAGACAAGCCTGATGCAGACAAGCTCGCCGCAATCGCGCTGATCGGTGCGCGTGGCGACCGTAATGCGGTTTCGCTACTCACCTCCGTCGAGGCCAACGCCTCCGGAGCGGTCAAGGAAGCGGCGACGGCCGCAATCGCAAGCATTAATTCAACGCTCGCCATCTGGGATGCCGGGCAGAACATCTGGTACGGCATTTCGCTAGGGTCGGTGCTGCTGCTCGCGGCGATCGGGCTCGCCATCACCTTCGGCGTCATGGGCGTCATCAACATGGCGCATGGCGAGATGGTCATGCTCGGCGCCTACACGACCTTCGTTGTCCAGCAAGTGATCCGCACATCCTTTCCCGGCCTGTTCGACTGGTCGCTGGTCATTGCGCTGCCGCTTGCCTTCCTGGTCGCCGCACTCGTTGGCCTCGCCATCGAACGCGGCGTCATCCGCTTCCTCTACGGACGGCCGCTGGAGACGCTGCTGGCGACCTGGGGCGTGTCGCTGATCCTGCAGCAGGCGGTGCGCTCGATCTTCGGGCCGACCAACCAGGAGGTCGGCAACCCCTCCTGGATGTCGGGTTCGTTCGATATCGGCCAGCTGGCCATCACCTGGAACCGGCTGTGGATCCTGGTCTTCGCGCTCACCGTCTTCGGCGTCCTGCTCTATGTGATGAAGCGCACGCCCTGGGGACTGCAGATGCGCGCCGTCACCGCCAACCGCCACATGGCGGCCTCGATGGGCATCAGGACGCCATGGGTCGACGCGCTGACCTTCGCGCTCGGATCCGGCATCGCCGGCATTGCCGGTGTCGCGCTTAGCCAGATCGACAATGTCTCGCCCAATCTCGGCCGCGGCTACATCATCGACAGCTTCATGGTCGTCGTCTTCGGCGGCGTCGGCAATCTCTGGGGCACGCTGGTCGGCGCCTTTTCGCTGGGCATCGTCAACAAGTTCCTCGAGCCTTATGCCGGCGCCGTGCTCGGCAAGATCGTCGTGCTGGTGCTGATCATCCTGTTCATCCAGAAGCGCCCGCGCGGCCTGTTCGCCCTCAAGGGCAGGGCGGTGGAAGCATGATCACGGGACGCTTCTTCGCCGCCGGCGCCGACCGCCGCATCGCCATCACCATCTTCATCCTGCTGGCCGCGGCCATTATCGTGCCGCTGCTCAACCTTGCGGTGTCGCCAACCAGCGCCTTCTACGTCCCGGCCTATATCGTGGCGCTGACCGGCAAATATCTCTGCTATGCGCTGCTGGCGCTCGCGCTCGACCTGGTCTGGGGCTATTGCGGCATCCTTTCGCTCGGCCACGGCGCCTTCTTCGCGCTCGGCGGCTATGCGATGGGCATGTATCTGATGCGCCAGATCGGTTCGCGCGGCGTCTATGGCAACCCGATCCTGCCTGATTTCATGGTGTTCCTGAACTACAAGGAATTGCCGTGGTTCTGGCATGGCTTCGATCATTTCTGGTTTGCGGCGATCATGGTGCTGGCGGTGCCCGGCCTGCTCGCCTTCGTCTTCGGCTGGTTCGCCTTCCGCAGCCGCGTCACCGGCGTCTATCTCTCCATCATCACCCAGGCGATGACCTATGCGCTGCTGCTCGCCTTTTTCCGCAACGATATGGGTTTCGGCGGCAATAACGGCCTGACTGATTTCAAGGACATTCTTGGTTTCAACGTGCAAGCCGACGCAACGCGTTCGGCGCTGTTCGCCGCCAGCGCGGTGATGCTGGCGCTCGCCGTGTTCATCACCTGGGCGATCGTCGGCTCCAAATACGGCAAGCTCCTGATGGCGGTGCGCGATGCCGAAAGCCGCACGCGCTTCCTCGGCTGGCGGGCGGAGAATGTGAAACTGTTCGCCTTCACCGTCTCGGCGGTCATGGCCGGCATTGCCGGCGCGCTCTATGTGCCGCAAGTCGGAATCATCAATCCCGGCGAGTTCGAACCGTCCAATTCGATCGAGGTGGTGATCTGGGCCGCCGTCGGCGGACGTGGCACCATTGTCGGGCCGATCATCGGAGCGCTGCTGGTCAATGCCGGCAAATCCTGGTTCACCGGCGTGCTGCCGGAATTGTGGCTGTTTGCGCTGGGCGGCCTGTTCGTTGCCGTCACCTTGCTCTTGCCAAAGGGCATCATCGGCATGTGGGACAGCTGGGGCGGCAATGCGAAGGCGTTGCGCGCGGCCTCCGCCGCTGAAGAGGCCGCCACCAAGGTTGCAATGCCGTCCGCGACCTCGAAGCCCGCTCGCTCGCCGGCGAGGAATCCGGGCGAATGGTCCTTGTCCGACCCTGAACCGCAGGCGGCGGAGTAGCGACCATGAGCAAGTCGAACACCATGCTCTATCTCGACGGCGTCTCGGTCTCCTTCGACGGTTTTCGCGCCATCAACAATTTGTCGCTCGTGCTCGACAAGGGCGAGATGCGCGCCATCATCGGCCCCAACGGCGCCGGCAAGACGACGATGATGGACATCGTCACCGGCAAGACGCGGCCCGACGAGGGCGAAGTGTTCTTCGACGGCCAGGTGGATCTCACCAGGCATGACGAGGCCGAGATCGCCATGATGGGCATAGGGCGCAAGTTCCAAAAGCCGACGGTCTTCGAAAGCCACACGATCGAGGACAATCTGATGCTGGCGCTGAAGGGGCCGCGTTCGATCTTCCCGGCGCTGTTCAACCGCCGCTCTGCGGCCGAGGCGCGGCAGATCGACGACATTCTCGGCATTATCCGGCTGGGCAACAAGCGCCACGAGCTGGCCGCCAATCTCAGCCACGGCCAGAAACAGTGGCTGGAGATCGGCATGCTGCTGGCGCAGGATCCGAAGCTGCTTTTGGTCGACGAGCCGGTCGCGGGCATGACCGATGCCGAAACCGAGGAGACGGCGCGGCTGCTCAAGGACATTGCGCGCGACCATTCCGTCATCGTCGTCGAGCACGACATGCATTTCGTTCGCGAACTCGGCGTCAAGGTCACCTGCCTGCACGAGGGCTCGGTGCTGTCGGAAGGCACACTCGATTTCGTCTCGGCCGACGAGCGCGTCGTCGAAGTCTATCTGGGGAGATGACCATGGTCTGGCGGGTGCAGTTTCATCGCTTCGGTCTGTCGTTTCTCCGGTTCTGGAGAAGGCGCTGACATGCTCGAAGTTTCCAACGCCACGCTCCACTACGGCGCCGCCCAGGCGCTGCGCGGCGTTTCGCTGAAGGCGGGTGCCGGCAAGATCACTTGCGTGCTCGGCCGCAACGGCGTCGGCAAAACCAGTTTGATGAGATCGATCGTCGGCCACCACCGGCTGACGAGCGGAAGCGTTGCCTTCGAGGGGAAGGCGCTCGACCGGAGCGCGGCGTATGACCGCGCCCGGTCGGGCATCGCATTCGTGCCGCAGGGCAGGGAGATCTTTCCCCTGCTCACGGTGCGCGAAAACCTGGAATCGGGTTTTGCGCCGTTGAAGCGTGCCGACCGCAATGTGCCGGCGCATGTCTTCGAGCTGTTTCCAGTGCTGAAGCAGATGCTCGGCCGCCGTGGCGGTGATCTTTCGGGCGGTCAGCAGCAGCAGCTCGCCATCGGCAGGGCGCTGGTGATGCGGCCGAAGCTGCTGGTGCTGGATGAGCCCACCGAGGGCATCCAGCCATCGATCATCAAGGACATCGGCCGCGCCGTCCGCTATTTGCGCGACCAGGCTGGTATCGCGGTGCTGCTGGTCGAACAATATCTCGACTTCTGCCGCGAGCTTGCCGACGAGGTCAATATCATGGACCGGGGCCAGATCGTCCATACTGGACCGGCGGAAGATTTAGACCGGGCTGATGTGCGAAAGTTTCTTACCGTCTAGAATCGGTGCTGGACTTCAGCTGACGATCCAAAGTCCTTGGCAAGTCGAATATTTCTTTCATCCAGCGATCCTCGTCTCTGGCGCGCCAGAGGCGGCATGCTAGTCCTTTTGTTGGCTTTGTGAGTCGGCCGCTTCCGTATCAGTCTGGTTATCGCAGATCGAGGGCGCGGCGAAGGCCGGCAAGTTCCACGCAAGCAAGGCTTCCTAGCTTCTCTCCTGCGATCTTTGTCGTTCAAACGCGTTTGGGCACACAGGCTAAGGGACAGCCATGGAACGTTTCGTCGAGGACTACCAGAAGCGGCGGCTTACCGAACGGGTCGATATCATCGCGGCCATCAACATTTTGAGGTCACAGGGCTGCGAATATGACGACCTGATCGAGGAGATCACCAAGGTGTTCTACGTCGACCTCGATACTTTCAATGAAATCGTGATGGCGGCATAGAGCAGCTTTCGCCCATCCAATAGAGTCGCTTTCGCCCATCCAATAGTCACAGCTCGGCATTGATAAGCGCGGTCAGCTCGCGCGCCGGAACGCAGAGGCGGTGACGCGGTTGCGGCCGCCGCGCTTGGCGTCGTAAAGCGCCTTGTCGGCGGCGCTGAGCACCTTGTCGAAGCTGAGCCCCTCTTTGCTGCCGAATGCAAAACCGGCACTGACCGTGCATCTCAGGGAGCCGGTTTCGGTCTCTATCTGGCGTGTCGCGAAGGCGGTTCGGATGCGCTCCGCCGCGCCCTCGACCGTTTCCGGCAAGGTGCGCTTCAACACCAGCGCGAATTCCTCGCCGCCCATGCGCGCGGCAACGTCGGTCTGGCGAAGATTGCCGGCGAGTTCGCTCGCAAATACCTTCAGCACCTCGTCCCCGGCCGCGTGGCCGAACTCGTCGTTGATGGCTTTGAAATTGTCGAGATCGAAGACGACCACGGCGGTAAAGGCACCGACCGGGAGATGGCTATGCATGTCGAACAGTGCGCGCCGGTTGAGCAGGCCGGTCAAGGGATCGGTGAGCGCGTTGCGGCGGTGGTGTCTCGCCAGGCGCCCCTGATTGAGCGCAAGGGACAGGGCGCCAATGCCCGTCATACTGGCGATGACGACAATGAGGCTCAGTTCCTCGGCCCAGTTGCTTGGTGCATGGCCGAGAACCAGCTTGCCGTCCCATGCCAGGACCGCCGCGCACAGCATGAAGGAAACGGCGGTGGCCGAGTAGAGCGTGGTGATGCCGACCGTCAGGGCAGGGGCTTCGTCGCGGCCGCGCCAGTATTCGAATGCCGTCGCGAACAGGAGCAAGGCGGCGAACAGGTTCTCGAACATGAAGCCAAGGCCATCATAACCCAGAGCCATGGGGGGCAGCGTCACTGCCAGTGAAACACAGCCCAACAATGCTCGCGGCAGCGGCGAGCCGCCGGTTCTGAACTGGTGGGCCGCAGCCAGCATGGTTGAGAAACCGAGCAGCAACAGGGCAAGGGCGGCGATGCCGAGCAAGCGCCCGGGCATGTCGATATAGGCGTCATAGACAAAGATATCGCCGACCACGAATACCAGGCTGATCGCCCATGTCAGCAGGAACCGTTCCGTGCGGGCGGTCAGCCACATGCCGAACAATGTCAGGCTCAGGCAAGCAGCGGAGAAACCGACAGCCAGCAGAAGTGAAGTGTAGTCGAGCGACATGCCCCTCTTTCCCTGCCGGCGGCGGCTCCAGCTCTGCAGCTTGGCGTCGCCGCATACATGCAGCAAGGAAGTGTCGATAAGGTTACGATCGTGGCGAAGATGCCCGGGAATAGGCGCTTTGCTACGCGCAAAACGCATAGATGATGCACTTACAGCATGTAGCCGAACAACAACGAATGCTTGTCAGCCGGCTATGCGCTTCATCAGCGCCATCGCCCCGAACGGTGCGCGCACTTTGCCCTCGGTGATGAAGTAGACGAACACGTCGCGCGGCTGAACAGGCGCGTCGGTGGCGGGATCGGCGCGTCGCAAATCGGCCGGCTGCTTGCCTTCAGCCCATGTCTTTGCCCGCGCCGCCCACTCGTCGAGCCCCTTCGGCGTGTAGCAATCGGGATTGTCGTCCGATCCGGTCTGCAGTCGTGCGTAGACGAAGTCGCCGGTGACGTCGGCGATATCAGGATATTTGGCATGGTCGGCATAGACGATCGCCGCCTTGTATTTGCGGGCAAGTGCCGCGAATTCCGGCACGATGAAACTGTCGTTGCGGACTTCCAGCGCATGGCGCAGCGCGACACCGTCCTGTTTCTCCGGCAGCAGTTTCAAAAAAGCTTCGAAATCGTCCGGATCGAACTTTTTCGTCGGCGCGAACTGCCACAGGATCGGGCCGAGCTTGTCGCCGAGCGCGGCAACGCCGGAGCCGAGGAAGCGCATCATCGATTCACCGGCCTCGCCCAGCACGCGGCGGTTGGTGACGAAGCGGTTGCCCTTCAGCGAATAGACGAAACCGTCCGGCGCCTCGCTTGCCCATTTGACGAAGGTCGGCTCCTTGAAGCTGGAATAGTAGGTGCCGTTGACCTCGATGCTCGGCACCTGCCGGCTGGCGTAGTGCAGTTGCTTGGCCTTCGACAATTTGTCCGGATAGAAGGACGTATCCCAGGGCTCGAAGGTCCAGCCGCCCATGCCGGAGCGGATTGTTCCCGATTTGCTCATTATCGTCCTCCCGAGTGCGGTGTCTGGCCAAATTCAGAAGTCTGGCCGCGTTCAGAAAATCAGGCCGTCGTGGTCTCGTCGACCGGCTTTGCCATGTCGACAAGCACCCATCCTGGCCGGTAGGGGTTGGGCCGGCGACCCGTTTCGCGATAGCCGTAAGCGAGATAGAGCGCGATGTTCCGCTCCATTTTCGCATTGGTGTAGAGCCGTATCTCCGGCAGGCGCCACTGGCGCGTCTGCTCGTCGGCGTGTTTTAGCAATGCGATACCGAACCCCTTGCCCTGGAAGGCGGGCGACACCGCGATGGAGAAGATCATGGCGTGATCCGCATGCCGCTCCAGTGTGAGCACTCCGGCAGGTTCGCCGCCGCTCTCCAGCAGCCAGACCTCGGCGTTCGCGATGCGCGGCGCGTAGTCTTCGGTCACCGGGATCGGCGGCGCGTCGAGCATGGCGTTGTAGCGGGCGTAGGCGGCTTGCGTCAGCGAAACGACTGTTTGGATATCACCGGCAAGCGCTCTTCTGATTGTCATCCAAACACTCTCCAGGCGCCAACCGGTCCGCTGATCACTCCGCCGCTTCGCGCTTGCCTCCGGGGCGCCGCTCCAGCAGTTCTTTGAGGAACTGCCCGGTGTAGCTGCGCTTCTCGCGCACGATCGCTTCCGGTGTGCCCTGGGCAACCAGTTCGCCGCCGCCGTCGCCGCCTTCGGGGCCGAGGTCGAGCACCCAGTCGGCGGTTTTGATCACTTCGAGATTGTGCTCGATGACCACCACCGTGTTGCCCTGGTCAACCAGCTCGTGCAGCACTTCCAAGAGTTTGGCGACGTCGTGGAAATGCAGGCCGGTGGTCGGCTCGTCGAGAATGTAGAGCGTCTTGCCTGTCGCCTTGCGCGACAGTTCCTTGGCGAGCTTGATGCGCTGCGCCTCGCCGCCGGACAACGTCGTCGCCTGCTGGCCGATATGGATGTAGCCGAGGCCGACCTGCTTCAGCGTATCGAGCTTGTCGCGCACGCCCGGCACGGCGGCGAAGAAGTCGACGCCTTCCTCGACGGTCATGTCGAGCACGTCGGCGATCGACTTGCCCTTGAACAGGACGTCGAGCGTCTCCCTGTTGTAGCGCTTGCCGTGGCAGACGTCGCAGGTGACGTAGACGTCAGGCAAAAAGTGCATCTCGATCTTGATGACGCCGTCGCCCTGGCAGGCCTCGCAGCGGCCACCCTTGACGTTGAACGAGAAGCGTCCCGGCTGGTAGCCGCGCGCCTTGGCCTCGGGCAGGCCGGCGAACCAGTCGCGGATCGGCGTGAAGGCGCCGGTATAGGTGGCGGGGTTCGAACGCGGGGTCCGTCCAATGGGCGACTGGTCGATGTCGATGACCTTGTCGAGGAATTCCAGGCCCTCGATGCGGTCATGCTCGGCCGGATGCTCGCGCGAGCCCATGATGCGGCGCGAGGCTGCCTTGAACAGCGTCTCGATCAGGAAGGTCGACTTGCCGCCGCCCGATACGCCGGTGACGGCGGTGAAGGTGCCGAGCGGGATTTCGGCAGTGACGTTCTTCAGATTGTTGCCGCGCGCGCCGACGATTTTCAGGCGCCGGTTCTTTTTCGCCTCACGCCGGACCCCGGGGGTGGCTACTTCAAGCGCGCCCGACAGGTATTTGCCGGTGATCGAGTTGGGATTGGCCATCACTTGCTGCGGCGTGCCCTGGGCGATGATCTCGCCGCCATGGATGCCGGCGGCCGGACCCATGTCGACGACATAGTCGGCATGCAGGATGGCATCCTCGTCATGTTCGACGACGATGACGGTGTTGCCGATGTCGCGAAGGTGCTTGAGCGTATCGAGCAGGCGCGTGTTGTCGCGCTGGTGCAGGCCGATCGACGGCTCGTCCAGCACGTAAAGCACGCCGGTGAGCCCCGAGCCGATCTGCGACGCTAGGCGGATGCGCTGGCTCTCGCCGCCCGACAGCGTGCCCGAATTGCGCGACAATGTCAGATAATCGAGCCCGACATCGTTGAGGAAGCGCAGCCGCTCGCGGATTTCCTTCAGCACGCGCACCGCGATCTCGTTCTGCTTGTCGTTGAGCTGCGCAGGCAGGTCGGTGAACCATTTGTCGGCGTTGCGGATCGACTGTTCCGTGACTTCGCCGATGTGCTTGCCGCCGATCTTAACCGCCAGCGCTTCCGGTTTCAGCCGATAACCTTTGCAGACGGGGCAGGGCGTCGCCGACATGAAGCGCTCGATCTCCTCGCGCATCCAGGCGGATTCGGTTTCCTTCCAGCGCCGTTCGAGATTGGGGATGACGCCTTCGAAGGTCTTGGTCGTCTTGTAGGAGCGCAGGCCGTCATCATACTGGAAGGTGACTTCACGCTCGCCGGTGCCGCGCAGGATCGCGTCCTGGGCCTCGGCGCTCAAATCCTTGAACTTGTCGCCGAGCTTGAAGCCGTAGGCCTTGCCTAAGGCCTCAAGCGTCTGCACGTAATAGGGCGAGGTCGACTTCGCCCATGGGCTGACGGCGCCGTCGCGCAGCGACACGTTTTCGTCGGGCACGACGAGATTGGGGTCGATGGCGCGCTGGCTGCCGAGACCGTCGCAGGTCGGGCAGGCGCCGAACGGGTTGTTGAACGAGAACAGCCGCGGCTCGATTTCGGGAATGGTGAAGCCGGACACTGGGCAGGCGAATTTTTCCGAGAACAGGATGCGCTCATGCGTCTCGTTCTTCGATTTGTTGACCGAATCCTCGCCGGTCTGGCTGGAATCGAGCGGCCTGTCGGCGAACTCGGCCACCGCCAGCCCCTCGGCGAGCTTCAGCGCCGTCTCGATGGAGTCGGCAAGACGCGTGGCCAGATTGCCGCGTACGACGATACGGTCGACGACGACGTCGATGTCGTGCTTGTATTTCTTATCGAGCGCCGGAACATCGGATATCTCATAGAAGACACCGTCGACCTTGACGCGCTGAAAACCCTTCTTCTGCAGCTCCAGCAGTTCCTTGCGGTACTCGCCCTTGCGGCCGCGCACGATCGGCGCCAGCAGGAACAGGCGCGTGCCTTCCTCCAGCGCCAGCACCCGGTCGACCATCTGGCTGACCGTCTGGCTCTCGATCGGCAGGCCGGTGGCCGGCGAATAAGGTACGCCAACACGCGCGAACAGCAGGCGCATATAGTCGTAGATCTCGGTGACGGTGCCGACCGTCGAGCGCGGGTTCTTCGAGGTAGTCTTCTGCTCGATCGAGATGGCAGGCGACAGGCCGTCGATCTGGTCGACGTCGGGCTTCTGCATCATCTCGAGGAATTGCCGGGCATAGGCCGACAGGCTCTCGACATAGCGGCGCTGGCCTTCGGCATAGATGGTGTCGAAGGCCAGCGACGATTTGCCGGAACCAGACAGGCCGGTCATGACGATCAGGCTGTCACGCGGCAGGTCGAGATCGACATTCTTCAGATTGTGTTCGCGCGCCCCGCGAATGGAAAGGAATTTATGGTCGGCCATCGCCGGTCGCCGCCTCAGATCTGGAATTCGTGGGATTGGCGGGATTGTCCCAGCCATCCCCTATGTAGGTGTTTTTGCCGCCACGTCGAGAGACGCCACAATTCCCGACAGAAGTCGTTTAACCGTCTTTCGCGCGAAGGGGCAAGCAGAAAGAACAAAGGCCGAACGCGCTCCTGACAAAGCTGTGTAGAAACCTGACCTGTACGTAACCTCCCGGCGATCACAATTTTCCGTAACCGGCTATTGAAGGTTGACGTGGCCGGCTCACGGGGGCAGTCTCCCGGGGTCAGCGAAGCCGGCCGTCTTTCGATGGCCTCGCCGCCCCAAGGCGGCCTGCGAGACGCCGCAGGCATTTGCGATTTGCGCTTCGCTACGACAATGTCGCAACGGACACAGGAGCGGAGCATGACGCCACCGGACAGTCCCCAAGGGCTCCACGCCTCGTTGGAGCCGCGGCAGGCATAAGTGCCAGGGTTTAGCGTTTGCGCCACCCGACAAACCGTGACTTGCCGTATCCCCAAAATCAGAGACCGCTAGTCGGATCGTCGGCTGACGCCGCGTAGCATCCGAAATCAAACGCCGGCAGTACACTCCCGGCAAAATTTGGATTTGAGATCCAGAAAAGCCCCGTCCGTTTGCCTAGGGCACGGCGGGGCTGTTCTTTTGACGACATGGCTGCACCGGCCCCAGCGGAGGGCTGCTCACCTCGGCGGCTTAAACCCGCCCGTGGCCATATCGACCGTGATGGTGCCGGAAATCCTGACATCGGTATCGCCGATTTTGAACGTGCCGTTGCCGTTGCTGGGGAACGCATCGTCGGGTTCCGGCCGGGGACCCGGCTTGGCGATGCGATAATCACCGTTCACACCGGGCAGTGCGCGTTTCTGTGCCTGCGGTGCGCTGTCGCCGGCGAGGGCCATACCGCTCGCAAGGCTGGCAAAAGTGAGCACCGCTGCGACTATGAGGCGATGCGACGTCCTGGGCGAATGAGTGTCGATCATCCCGGGATTATAGGGACCAGCCGCTCCCGGAACCAGAGCGGTGTCGTCAAATCATCGACGGCGGGCAGAAATCCGAGCTGGTTCACGCTGCCTTTTTGCGCGTGTCGAAGACATGGTCGACAATGCCCCATGCCTGGGCCTCGCGGGCGGTCATGAAATGGTCGCGGTCGAGCGTGCGTTCGACCTCCTCATAGCTGCGGCCGCAATGCTGGGCGTAGAGTTCGGCCATATGGCGTTTGGTCTTGCCTATCCGCTCGGCATGGCGCTGGATGTCGGAAGCCTGGCCCTGGAAGCCGCCCAGCGGCTGATGCAGCAGAATGGTGGCGTTGGGCAGCGCGATGCGGCGCCCCGGCGTGCCCGCCATCAGCAGGAACGAACCCATCGAGGCGGCAAACCCCATGCACACGGTCGAAACCGGGCAACTGACATACTGCATCGTGTCGTAGATGGCGAACCCGCTGGTCACCACGCCGCCCGGCGAGTTGATGTAGAGCGATATCTCCTTGTCGGGATTGTCTGACTCCAATGACAAAAGCTGCGCGCAGACCAGCGCCGAGACGTCGTCGTTGATCTCGCCATTGATGAAGATGATGCGCTCGCGCAACAGCCGCGAGAAAATGTCGAAGGCGCGTTCGCCGCGGCTCGATTGCTCGATCACCATCGGCACCAGACTGGCAAGACCGCTCATTTTTCGTCTCCGATTTCCGTGTTCAGGCTGCAAGCAGCAGGGTGTTCGGTATGTTCGCGGCGACAGGCTTTGCGCGCCCGTCCAATCCAAGCGAAAGCCGGCAGCCGGCGCCCGCCGTGGCGACGGCGGGCATCGCTTTCCCTGCAAAACCGTCATGGACGATGCGCAGATGCGTGCCGCCGGAAACGGTGCGGGCGAGTGTGAAGGTAACGACACTGTCGAGCGGATCCCCGGCGTCGCCCGGCTGCTCTCGCCAGGAATAGCGCAGCAGGCGCTCCGGCTCGGCGTCGAGGATTTCGCATTCGATGGCAGCTTCGGTCCCGGCGAAGGCAAAACGATTGCCGATTTCCGGCCTGATGTCGTTCGGCATCATCCATGCGGCGAGCAATTCCGGCACTGTCAGCGCCCGCCACACTTTTTCCGGCGGTTCGGCAAGGTCGTATTCGAACTCGAGCACATCCGGGGAGGCTTTGCCCTGGGTCTTGGCGTTCATCGATCCCAAATCCTTCATTGATCCATGTCCTTCAAAACCGTCTTGAGCCTTTCGATGCGCTCCGGCCAGAAGGTCCGGTAGCGTTCGATCCAGGAGAGCAAGGGGGCGAGCCCCTGCGGATCGGCACGATAGTAGGCGTTGCGTCCGGCCCGCCGCTCGACCACGAGGCCGGCGCCGCGCAGCACCGCCAGATGCTGCGACACTGCCGGCTGCGACACCGTCAGGCCGCTGCGCAATTCGGACACGCTCATTTCAGCTGCGGCGAGGCGCTCGAAGACGGCGCGGCGCGTCGGGTCAGCCAAAGCGCGGAAAATCTCTGCTTCGATCATGACAAAAGCATAAGTCGATACTTATTGATTTGGCAAGCGCTGTTTTGAAACCCATATGTCAGGCTCAGGCACTGTTGCCATTCCTTGACAATCAGCGGCGGTGCATATAGGAACGAAAAGGGAACAAAAACCTTGTGGGAAAAGCCAGCCTTAGCAGGCGGCTGACGTCCGCAGCCTGTAAGGTGCTGCGACAAAAATTTGTTTCGGATGAGCGCGGAGAAAAATCATGGCGGGTAGCGTCAATAAGGTCATTCTGGTCGGCAATCTCGGCGCGGACCCTGAAATCCGCCGCCTGAACTCTGGCGAGCCGGTCGTCAACATCCGTATCGCCACGTCGGAAAGCTGGCGCGACAAGAATTCCGGCGAGCGCAAGGAAAAGACCGAGTGGCACAATGTCGTCATCTTCAATGAGGGCATCGCCAAGGTGGCCGAGCAGTATCTGAAGAAGGGCATGAAGGTCTATGTCGAGGGCCAGCTGCAGACGCGCAAATGGCAGGACCAGACCGGCGCCGACAAGTACACGACGGAAGTCGTGCTGCAGCGATTCCGCGGCGAACTGCAGATGCTCGACGGGCGCCAGGGTGAGGGCGGGCAGGTCGGCGGTTATTCCGGCGGCGGCAGCAGCCGCGGTTCCGATTTCGGCCAGTCCAGCCCGAACGAAAGCTTCAACCGTGGCGGCGGCGCCCCCAGGGGCGGCGGTGGCGGCGGTTCGTCGCGCGAACTGGACGACGAGATCCCGTTCTGATCGAAAGCAACATCAGACGGCTGAGGTCGCGTGATCGATGCCCCGAGGGTCCTGCATGGACTTTCGGGGTTTTGCATTGTTGATTTGGCCTGACAGCAGGCGCGGCGAAAGGACTGAAAGGACAAAGCGGTGAAGGCACGGATAAAATGGGTCGAAGAGCGCACCTTCGTCGGCGAGTCCGGCAGCGGCCACAAGCTGGTGCTGGGAACGGCACCCGGCCCTGAAGGCAAGACGCCAGGCCCGAGCCCGATGGAACTGGTGCTGATCGGCACCGGCGGCTGCTCGGCCTATGATGTCGTGCATATACTGGAAAAGGGTCGCGAGGCGGTCGAGGACTGCGTCGTCGAACTCGACGCCGATCGCGCCGAGACCGACCCAAAGGTGTTCACCCGCATCCACATGCATTTCATCGTCAAGGGCCGCGCGCTGTCGCCCGACAAGGTTCAGCGGGCGATCAATCTTTCGATCGAAAAATACTGTTCGGCCTCCGCCATGATGGCCAAGACGGCCACGATCACGCATGATTTCGAAGTCATCGACATCACCGCAAAGTAGGGCAGTGGGGCAGTAGAGACTGCCGTTCACCCCGCCATCAGCGCCTTGATGCCGTCGGCCACGAATTGCACGGCCAGTGCGGCCAGGATGACGCCGAGCAGGCGGGTCAGGATCGAGCGGCCGGTCTGGCCGAGGATGCGGTCGATGCGTTCCGACAGCACGAACACCAGATAGGTGATGGCGAGGCAGACGAGGATGATGCCGACAAGTGCTGCCTGCGCGGCAAAGCCCTGAAACGAGCCGGAGAGCAGCACCGTCGCCGAAATCGCGCCGGGGCCGGCGATCAGCGGGATCGCCAGCGGGAAGGCGGCGATGTTGTGGATCATGTCCTTGGTGATGGCGACGTCGCCGATCTTCTCCTTGCGGTCCTGTCGCCGCTCGAAGACCATCTCGAAGGCGATGAAGAACAGCAGGAAACCGCCGGCGACGCGGAAGGCCGGCAGCGTGATGCCGAACACCGACAGGATCGAGGCGCCGGCCACCGCGAACAGCGCCATCACCAGGAAGCCGATGACCGAGGCGCGGACCGACACCTGCTGGCGCTCCTCGCGGTTCATGCCGCGCGTCACGGCGAGGAACAGTGGCGCCAGGCCGGGCGGATCGATGGTCACGAGAATGGTGACGAAGGCATTGAACAGGCTGTCGAAACTCGGCATCGCTGACCCTCCCGCCGGGCCGAGCCCGTACCATGCCATTGGTAGAGCAAAGCCTGGTCGGTGGAAACTGTCAGGACCGCGAAACCACGGCTCTCGACGGGTCAGCCGGCAGCGCCGCAATAGGCCTCGAGGCGATAACCATCCGGGTCGATAACAAAGGCGGCGTAATAATTGTCGCCGTAGTCGGCGCGCGGGCCCGGCGCGCCATTGTCGCTGCCGTCTTCGCGCAAGGCAGCGGCATGGAAGGCATCGACGCTGTCGCGTGTCGGCGCGGCGAAGCAGAAATGCAGGCCTGATTTTTCGTTCGCCGGAACCGGCCGCGCTGCCTCGTTGACCCATAGCGCGACGCTTTCGGCGCCATAGCCGAGCGAACCCGGTGACTGGCTGAGGCAGGTGTAGCCGAGCGGCTTCAGCGCTGCGTCATAGAAGCGCTTGGAGGTGTCGGCGTCGCGAACACCGATCGAGATATGATCGAACATCGTTTTCTCCATTGTTACAAAGTGTTGCGGCGTCAGGCTGTTGTCGCTCGCCGTGCAAGGAACTCGACTTCGAGCCGCCATGTCGCGCCATTGTCGTGCGAGCGCTCGCCGAGCCAGCGGAAGCTGTCTTCGGTGATCCGCGAAAAGCTCCAGCGCACCGAGGAGCCGGTGCCGTCGGCACCGACCTGCACGATCGTATCACCTTTGGCGCGGCCGAGCTGGCGGCTGAAATACTGATTGCGCGGATCGCTCCAGAAAATGTGCCAGGCGTCCGCGCCGGGATCATAGACCCGCAGCGTCGTGCCGTAGAACGTCCACTTGCCGAGCGACGGCGAGGGGCCAGCATTGCGCGCGGGCAGGATCCAGACGTCCTGGATGGCGCGGCCTTCGAGCACCCAGCCGAAATGCACCTCGCCACGTCCGGTCAGCACGGTGCCGTCCTCGAGGTGACGCGAGGCCTCAAACGTCCAGGCGCCGACGAAGCGGCCGTAAAGGTTCAGTTTTTCGGCAAGCCCGTCGATCGGTCCGGGACTGTGCAGGGCTTCGGCAAAGGGGTCGAACATCGCTGCGGCCTCTTTCTGTCAGGAGACCGGGAGGAATAGGCGCTGACGGGGTTCTGGGCTTGGGAAAAATTGCTATATTTCGGCCATGACAGCGATGACCCGCACTCTCGCTTCCGGACCCGGCTGGCATGTGGCGGATGTGATCTGCACGGCCGGTGTGGGCGACCGCCCGTTCGAGGAGGCCCATCAGGATTTCTGTGTTGCAGCGGTCACCGGCGGCACGTTCCGCTACCGCGCGCAGCAAGGCACCGCCATGCTGGCGCCGGGCGCGCTGCTGCTCGGCAATTCCGGCACATGCTATGAATGCGGACACGAACATGGCAGCGGCGACCGCTGTCTCTCGTTCCATTTCAAGCCTGCCTACATGGAACGGATCGTCGCCGGTTTGCCGGGCGCGAGCACGCTTGCCTTCGATGCGCCGCGCCTGCCGCCTTTGCCGGCCTTGGCGCCGCTACTGGCCGAGGCGGAAGCCGCGCGGGAGACGGGCGACAGCGAGGCATTCGAGGAACTCGGTGTGCGCATCGCTGCTGCGGCTGTGGCCACGATTTCCGGCGCTACGTCCATCAGGCGCGGACCAAGCCGTCGCGATCAGAAACGGGTGGCCGAAGCCGTGCGGCGGATCGAACTGGATGCCGACGGGCCGGTTTCGCTGTCTGCGCTGGCGGAAGAGACGGCGACCAGCCCGTATCATTTCCTGCGTATTTTCCGGCAGGTTGCCGGCATGACGCCCTACCAGTTCCTGCTCAAGATCCGTCTCCACCGTGCGGCATTGCGACTGCGCCTGTCGGATGATGCGATCTCGGCGATCGCCTTCGACGCCGGCTTCAACGACCTGTCGACGTTCAATCGCCGCTTTCGACGCATCATGGGCGAGACGCCAGGCGATTATCGAGCCCGCCAGTCAAACGGCATCGCGCCTCGGCCGAAGCAGGCTCAATCCGAGGTCGGGCCGCACCAGCCCGGCAGATAGTCCGCGTCCTTGCCCTTGGCCAGGCTAAGTGCCTCTTTCATCGCCTTGTCGAAGTTCTTCGTAACCGCGTTGCGATCGATGCGCCGACGAAGGAAATCCGCCCAGATGAATTCGCTGAACGGCGTCGTGTCCTTGGCAAAGCCGCCCATCCGGCGCAGTTCGCCCGCCATGCTCCGGTAAGGATCGTCAATCAGTTCGCCGATTGTCTTCGGAATGGCCGAGTAATCGCGGCGCCGGCCGCTCTCATCGAACGGGTGCATCCAGCCTCTGTTATCGAGCACGAAAAGAAACGTGTCCTTGTCGAGCGCGGACAGGTCGCTGATCACGGCCACAAGCACGTCCTTGACGCCTTCCTCGAGCAGGGCGCGGGCGAGGTGATGGTGATCGGTGACGTAGCTGCGATTTTTGGGACCCAATACGACCGGCACCATGTGTTTGCCGAGAAAAGCGCCGGTCTTCTTCTTGGCGTCCTGCTCCCGGATCATCTGGCGCTTCAACGCAACTTCTCTCATGCCCACCGTTATCTGCGTCGGCCTCAGTCCCTCGACGGGAACCGGCGTCACAATGGGTTCTCGCGGGTCGATCATGACACTCCATCCTGTCCTTGCTGGTGCTGTTTTCCCGGACCAAGTGATTTGATCGCCGCGTCGACGCTGTGGAATATGCGCTGCGGTCCGACCATTTCAGCGATGCCGAACCGCGCCAGCGCCGCCTGGGCGCGCAGCGATTCCAGCCGCGCTATGGCAAAGACCGCGCCCGCCTTGCGGCAATGAAGGATGGTGTCGATCAGGGCCTGCGCGGCGGTGTAGTCGATCTCGACGATGTTGCTGGCCTCCAGCACGACCAGTTTCACGGTTTCGTCCCTGGCATCGACAAGGTCGCAAACGCCGCGCTTGAAGCGATCGGCATTGACGAAGGACAGTGGCGCCTGGAAGGCCGCGACCAGCACGCCCGGGAGTTGTTCGCCAGCGCTGGGCTTGGCCGGAGGCCACCAGACGGACGTGCCCGGCACCTGTTCGAGTTCGATCGGCTCCGTGCGCGTCGCGCTCCATATGCCATGCAGCAGCGACAGGCCGATGCCCACCGCCACGCCGGTTGCGATCGGCAACACCACGATTGCCGCCATGGTGACCAGGATCAACACGAATTCGACCGGCGCCTGCCGATAGACGCTGGCGAGCACCTTCCAGCGCAATATGTGCTGGGCAACGAACATCAGGACGCCGGCAAGGGCTGCCTGCGGAACATTGGCGAGCAGACCGCCGCCAAAGGCACCGAGCGCCAGCACGATGGCCGCGGCAATGAGGCCGGACAGTTGCGAGCGGCCACCCGACTGGGAGACGATGGCCGTGCGCGGCGGGCTGGCATTGACGGCAAAGGCGCCGAACAGGCCCGACAAAATGCCGCCGGCGCCGACGCCGATGAAATCGCGGTTGACGTCGGGTGCGTCGTCCTGCTGCGAGGCAAAGGACCGCGAGGTGGCGGCCGTCTGCACCATGACGACAATGGCGATCAGCAGCGCCAGTGGCACCAGCGCCTGGATATCGTCGAGGCTGGCCTCCGGCAGGTCGGCTCGCGGCAGGCCGTTTGGCAAGGCGCCTAGCACCTCGACGCCGCGATCCCCGAGGCCGAAGACGACGACCGCAAGCGTGGCAAGCACCATGCCGATCAAGGCGCCGGGGATGCGGGCGCTGATCCGTTCCGAACAGAACACGATGGCGAACACGCCGAGGCCGAGCCCTAGGCTCCAGGGATTGGTGAGATGGAGATTGCCGCCGATCTCGCCGATACGCCGCAACGTTTCTCCACTCTCGGCCGGCAGGCCAAGCAGCCCGGGCATCTGCGAGACGATGATATGGACGGCGATGCCCGCCAGAAACCCTGTGGTGACCGGCACGGACAGGAGATCGGCGATCCAGCCGAGGCGAAAGACGCCGCTCAAGGATACGATCAGCCCCACCATCAACGCCAGCATGGCTGCCAGTGCCAGATAATGCGGCGAGCCGGATGTGGCGAGCAGCGCCAGGCTGCCGGCGAACAGCGGCGTGATGGTCGAATCCGCGCCAACCGAGAGGTGACGATTGGCGCCGAACAGGGCAAACGCCACCGAACCGGCGACAAAAGCGAAAAAACCAATCTCGGGAGCAAAACCTCCGAGCCGGGCCGTTGCCATCTGCTCGGGAATGGCGATCGCGGCCAATGTTAGGCCGGCGATCAGATCACCATTGAGATCCCGGAACTGCCAGCCGCTCAGCGCCTGCAAAGGCAGCCGCCGGCGCCAATTCATGGCGCTTGCGGCTTTCGCTTGGGAAAGTTGGTCCATTGCCGGCTTTTGCCTTGTGGCGGCGAAAAGCGTCATGGCCATATCGTCGCAATCAGCGGTATCCTTTTGAAATTACCACCAAAAATGACACTGGAAAAGTGCCGCGAACATTGGAGTTTCGGCCTTGCTTCCTATATAAGCGGTCAGTGATTCCTGATTAGATTGTGATCCGATTTGACCGACCAAAAGACACCGCGCGGCGCCGACGGCGGCCCCACCGGCATCGAGCCGATCTCCATCATCGAGGAGATGCAAAGCTCCTATCTTTCTTACGCCATGAGCGTGATCGTCAGCCGTGCGCTGCCGGATGTGCGCGACGGCCTGAAGCCCGTGCATCGCCGCATTCTCTATGCGGCACATGAGAGCGGCTACCACTGGAACCGCAAATATGTGAAGTCGGCCCGCCCGGTCGCCGACGTGATGGGTAAATACCATCCGCATGGCGACGCCTCGATCTATGACGCCTTGGTGCGCATGGCGCAGGACTGGTCGCTGCGCGTGCCGCTGATCGACGGGCAGGGCAATTTCGGCTCGATCGACGGCGACCCGCCGGCGGCGATGCGCTACACCGAATCGCGGCTGACCAAGGTCGCGCATGAGCTGCTGGAGGACATCGACAAGGACACCGTCGATTTCCAGGAGACTTATGATGCCTCGGACACCGAACCGAAGGTTCTGCCGGCGCGCTTTCCCAATCTGCTGGTCAACGGCTCCGGCGGCATCGCCGTCGGCATGGCCACCAACATCCCGCCGCACAATCTGGGCGAAGTCTGCAACGGTGCCATCGCCATCATCGACAATCCGGCGATCGACCTGCCGGCGCTGATGGAGATCATTCCTGGGCCCGATTTCCCGACCGGCGGCATCGTGCTTGGCCGCTCCGGCATCTACAGCGCCTATTCGACGGGCCGTGGCTCGATCGTCATGCGCGGCAAGGTCAACATCGAACAGCGCGGCAATGACCGTGAATCGATCATCATCACCGAGGTTCCCTACCAGGTGAACAAGGCCTCGATGATCGAGAAGATGGCCGAGCTGGTGCGCGACAAGCGCATCGAAGGCATTTCCGACATCCGCGATGAAAGCGACCGCCAGGGTTATCGCGTCGTCATCGAGCTGAAGCGCGACGCCGTCGCCGACGTCATCCTCAACCAGCTTTACCGCTTCACGCCGCTGCAGACCTCGTTCGGCGCCAATATGGTGGCGCTGAATGGCGGCAAGCCAGAACTGCTGACGCTGACCGACATGCTGAAGGCGTTCGTCTCCTTCCGCGAAGAGGTCATCACAAGACGGACGAAATTCTTGCTGCGCAAGGCGCGCGACCGCGCCCATGTGTTGGTCGGCCTTGCCATCGCCGTCGCCAATATCGACGAGGTCATCAAGCTGATCCGCACCGCGCCGGATCCGCAGACGGCGCGCGAGCAGTTGATGGAACGGCGTTGGCCCGCGGGTGATGTCGAGTCGCTGATCCTTTTGATCGACGATCCGCGCCATCGCATCAACGAGGACGGCACCTACAATCTGTCCGAGGAACAGGCCCGCGCCATCCTCGAACTGCGCCTGCAGCGGCTGACCGCGCTCGGCCGCGACGAGATCGCCGACGAGTTGAACACGATCGGCGCCGAAATCGTTGATTATCTGGACATTTTGTCGTCCCGGGCGCGTGTCCAGCAGATCGTCAAGGACGAGCTTGCGGCCGTGCGCGACGAGTTCGGCACGCCACGCCGCACCGAACTCACCGACGGCGGCGCGGACATGGAAGACGAGGACCTGATTCAGCGCGAGGACATGGTCGTGACGGTGAGCCATTCCGGCTACATCAAGCGCGTGCCGCTTTCGCTCTACCGGGCGCAGCGCCGCGGCGGCAAGGGCCGCTCGGGCATGTCGACCAAGGAAGAGGATTTCGTCACCCGGCTGTTCGTGGCCAACACGCACACGCCGGTGCTGTTCTTCTCTTCACGCGGCATCGTCTACAAGGAAAAGGTCTGGCGGCTGCCGATCGGCAACCCGCAGTCACGCGGCAAGGCACTGATCAACATGCTGCCGCTCGAGCAGGGCGAGCGCATCACCACCATCATGCCGCTGCCCGAGGACGAGACCAGCTGGGGCGAACTCGACGTGATGTTCGCCACCACGCGCGGCACCGTGCGCCGCAACAAGCTGTCCGATTTCGTGCAGGTCAACCGCAACGGCAAGATCGCCATGAAGCTGGAGGAGGAGGGCGACGAGATACTCGGCGTCGAAACCTGCACCGACAATGACGACGTGCTTTTGACCGCCAGTTCCGGCCAGTGCATCCGCTTCTCCGTCGGCGACGTGCGCGTCTTCCAGAGCCGCAACTCGGTCGGCGTGCGCGGCATCACCATGGCCGAGACGGACCGCATCATCTCGATGTCGGTGATCGAGAATGTGGACGCGTCGCCGGCAGAGCGTGCCGCATATCTCAAGCGCGCAGCGGCCGAGCGCCGCCTTGCCGCTGGCGCCAGCGGCGAGGAGGAAGAGATTGCGCTGACCAATGAGGAGATCGGCGAGGAGGCCGAGCTTTCAGACGAACGCTATGAGTTCCTCAAGGCGCATGAGCAGTATGTGCTGACGGTGACCGAATATGGCTACGGCAAGCGTTCGTCGTCCTACGATTTCCGCCTTACTGGCCGCGGCGGCAAGGGCATCCGCGCCACCGACGTGTCGAAGACGGCTGAAATCGGCCGGCTGGTGGCGACCTTCCCGGTCGGCAACGATGATCAGATCATGCTGGTGTCGGATGGCGGCACGGTTATCCGGGTGCCGGTCAATGGCATCCGTTTCGCCAGCCGCGCCACCAAGGGCGTGACCATCTTCAATACCGCCGAGGGTGAGAAGGTGGTTTCGGTCGAGCGGATTTCCGAGCCGCAATCGGACGAGGAAAGCGAAGAGATCATCGAGGGCGGCGCTGGGTCTGCTCCAGAGGCTGATGCCGGTCCGGACAGCGGCGAGTAAATCCTGGGCCTGCTTTTGACATAGCAACGCCGGCCCAACGGCCGGCGCGGCAGCAAGTCCAGACGGCTTAGTAGTGACGATACGGCTTGCGGGGGCCGAAACCTTCGAAGCGCTTGGTGGTTGCCTTGACGCGAATGCGTTGCGCCTCCTGATGCAGCCCGAATACGGTGGCGATCAGCATGGCGACTGTCATTGCGGTGGCGAGCATGTAGATCAGCATTTGCGTGTTCTCCTGCGCCTTACAACGGATAGATGGGATTTTGGTTTCATCTTATTAAGGTGCAACCTAGTGAAGGCTTCGTGATCAGCGTGTTCATCTGTCGTTCATGTGCCGGAAAAGGTTCATGGGCTCGCGCGCCGATCGGATTTGCCTTTGCGAGAGAGGCTCGCTAGAAGCACCTGCCATGACTGAACGCATCGCCCTTTACGCCGGCTCCTTCGACCCGCTGACCAACGGCCATCTCGATGTGCTGAAAGCGTCGCTGGCGGTGGCCGACATCGTCTATGCCGCGATCGGCATTCATCCGGGCAAGAAGCCGTTGTTTTCCTTCGAGGAGCGGGTGCAACTCATCGAAGCCGCCACGAAGGCCGAATTCGGCCGCGACGGCGCTCGCATCAAGGTCGTTGCCTTCGACGGGCTGGTGATCGATGCCGCCAGGAAGCAGGGCGCCTCGATCATGATCCGCGGCCTGCGCGACGGCACCGATCTCGATTACGAAATGCAGATGGCCGGCATGAACGAAACCATGGCGCCCGAGCTGCAGACGGTTTTTCTGCCCGCCAGCCCGTCCGTGCGCACCATTACCGCCACACTTGTGCGCCAGATAGCCTCGATGGGCGGCGACATCCGCGCCTTCGTGCCGGCGGCTGTTGCTGGCGCGCTCACCGCAAAATTCGCGAAATAAGCCCGGAGAAAATCCTCATGCAGCTCAAAAGGCTCGCCTCGTTCCTCGTCGTGCTTGCCGGTCTTGTGACCGCCTCGGTCTCGGCCTATGCCGCCGATCCCGAAAACACCATGATCATCACGCTGAAGGACGGCGACGTGACCATCGCGTTGCGGCCCGATCTGGCGCCCAAGCATGTCGCGCAGATCAAGAAGCTCGTGCGTGACCATGCCTATGACAATGTCGCTTTCCACCGCGTCATCGACGGCTTCATGGCGCAGACCGGCGACGTCAAGTTCGGCAACATGAAGAAGGGATTCAACTCCCAGGCCGTCGGCACCGGCGGTTCGGACCTGCCTGACCTGCCGGCCGAATTCTCGCAGACCGAGCACTATAAGCGCGGCGTGGTCGGCATGGCCCGCTCGCAAGATCCGAACTCCGCCAATTCGCAATTCTTCATCATGTTCGCGCCGGCGCCGCCGCTCGACGGCCAGTACACCATCGTCGGCAATGTCGTCGGCGGCATGGAGCTGGTGGACCACATCAAGAAGGGTGACGAGGCGGACAATGGTGCGGTCTCCGACCCCGACCGGATGATCAAGGTGCGCATCGCCGCCGACAAGTAATTTCTGTTTTCTCAAAAGGATATCTGACATGGCCGAAATCAAGGACCGCGAGAACGCGCTCATCATGGAAACGACCAAGGGTAAGGTCGTGATCGAACTTTTCCCCGATCTGGCCCCCGGCCATGTCGCCCGCATCAAGGAACTGGCCAGGGAAGGCGCCTATGACGGCGTGGTCTTCCACCGCGTCATCGACGGCTTCATGGCGCAGACCGGCGACGTGAAGTTCGGCAATTCCTCGAAACCCACCTTCGCGCCGTCGCGCGCGGGCATGGGCGGCTCGGACAAGCCGGACCTTAAGGCTGAGTTCTCCAACGCCAACCATGGCCGCGGCACCTGCTCGATGGCCCGTTCACAAAATCCGAACTCGGCCAATTCGCAGTTCTTCATCTGCTTCGACGATGCCGCCTTCCTCAACCGCCAGTACACGGTCTGGGGTCAGGTCATCGAAGGCATGGACAATGTCGACAAGATCAAGCGCGGCGAACCGGTGGTCGATCCCGACAAGATCGTGACGCTGAAGGTCGCGGCCGACGTCAAGTAAGGCGAAACGACAATTATGGGCGTCGTCTGGTCGCTTCTCGGCATCCTGTCCGGCGCCTTCATTGCCATTCAGGCACCGATCAATTCGCAGCTTGCGCGCGGCCTGGGTCTCCCGGTCGCGGCGGCAGCGTTTTCGTTCCTGTCGGGCGCCATCGTGCTCGGCATCATCGCGGCCACCGTGGTGAAGCTGCAAGGCATTTCGCTCGAATGGAAGGCGCCGGCACCCTGGCTTTTCGTCGCCGGCGGCATGCTCGGCGGCTTCTATGTCACGCTCTCCACAATCCTGACGCCGCGCATCGGCGCCGCCGCCCTGATGGCGTTCCTGGTGGCCGGCCAGCTGCTCGCCGGCATGCTCATCGACCGCATCGGCTTCCTCGGTGTCGCGGTGCGTGAAATCTCGCTCGGCCGCGTCGCCGGCGCGGTGCTGCTGCTGGTCGGAGCGCTGCTAGTCCGGCTCTACTGATGCGCGTCGATCTCTTCGACTTCGACCTGCCGGAGGAGCGGATCGCGCTTCGCCCGGCGGAGCCGCGCGACAGCGCCAAGATGCTGGTGGTCAAACCGGGCGAGGCGCTCGGCGACCGCACAGTCGGCGACCTGCCATCCCTGCTCAGGGCCGGCGACGTGCTGGTGTTCAACGATACCAAGGTCATTCCGGCGCAGCTCAAAGGCATAAGGCGCCGCGGCGAAGCCCAGGCGCAGGTCGAGGCCACGCTGCATATGCGCGTGGCGCCGGATCGCTGGCTCGCCTTCATGCGGCCGGGCAAGCGCATTGCCGCCGGCGACCGCATCCATTTCGGCCATGACGGCAATTCCTGCTTCCTCGGCCAACTCGATGCCACGGTGATAGAGAAGGGCGAGGGCGGCGAAGCCTTGCTTGGCTTCGACCTGTCGGGGCCGTTCCTCGACGAGGCGCTGCACGCCGTCGGCCACATTCCGCTGCCGCCCTATATCGCTTCCAAACGCGACGACGACGAACGCGACCGGGCCGACTACCAGACAATCTATGCTCGGGAGGAAGGCGCTGTTGCGGCGCCCACGGCGGGCCTGCATTTCACACCGGAGCTGTTTGCGGCTCTCGACGCCAAAGGGGTCGAGCGCCACTTCGTGACCTTGCATGTCGGCGCCGGCACGTTCCTGCCGGTCAAGGCGGACGACACCGCCGACCACAAGATGCATGCCGAGATCGGCTCAGTCAGCGCGGCAACCGCCGATGCGCTGAACGCGGCCAAGGCAAGAAGCGGGCGCATCGTCGCGGTCGGCACGACTTCGCTGCGCCTGCTGGAGAGCGCGGCGCGTGAAGACGGGACGGTGCCCGCGTGGTCCGGGCCGACGGATATCTTCATCACGCCCGGCTACCGCTTTCGCACCGCGGACATGCTGATGACCAATTTCCATCTGCCGCGCTCGACGCTGTTCATGCTGGTTTCGGCCTTCAGCGGCCTCGACACGATGCGCGCGGCCTATGCCCATGCGATTGCCAACCGCTACAGGTTCTACTCCTATGGTGACGCAAGCCTGCTTTATCGAGCGGAGACGAGCGATGGATGATGACCTGCAAACCTTCGGTCGCGATGCCCTGATCGCCGAGGTGAAGAAACTGCGCGCCGGCATTCGCGCTCATCGCGACACGTCAGGCCATGATCTCTGCTGGCATCACCCCGATCTGTGGAATCTGCTGCCGGAAAAGACCGAGCCGTCGATCGCGGTGCCGCCCTGGCCCAAATTCATGCGCGGCTGCATCCAATACCGCCAGTCGCTCGACAGACAGGCGCCTGACGCGCCGATCCACGACAAGGAATTCAATGGCTAAGCCGTTCAGCTTCAAGGTCCTTGCCACCGACGGCAAGGCGCGGCGCGGTGTCATCGACATGCCGCGCGGCGAAATCCGCACGCCTGCCTTCATGCCGGTCGGCACCGGCGGCACCGTCAAGACCATGTATATGGACCAGGTGCGCGGCGTCGGCGCCGACATCATCCTGGGCAACACCTATCACCTGATGCTGCGGCCCGGCGCCGAGCGTGTCGCGCGGCTTGGCGGATTGCATGAATTCGCCCGCTGGCCGCATCCGATCCTGACCGACAGCGGCGGCTTCCAGGTGATGTCGTTGTCGAAGCTCAGAAAATTGACCGAAAAGGGCGTCACGTTCCGCTCGCATATCGATGGCGCGCCCTATGAAATGACGCCGGAGCGTTCGATCGAGATCCAGGGCCTGCTCGATTCCGACATCCAGATGCAGCTCGACGAATGCACGGCGCTTCCGGCCGAACTGAAGGAGATCGAGCGCGCCATGGAATTGTCGCTGCGCTGGGCCGAGCGCTGCAAGACGGCGTTCGGCGACCAACCGGGCAAGGCGATGTTCGGCATCGTGCAGGGCGGCGACAATGCGGCACTTCGGGTGCGCTCGGCGCAGGCGCTGAGCGCGATGGAGCTGAAGGGCTATGCGGTTGGCGGCCTGGCGGTCGGCGAGCCGCAAGCGGTGATGCTGGAGATGCTCGACATCACCTGTCCCGAACTGCCCGCGGACAAGCCACGCTATCTCATGGGTGTCGGCACGCCAGACGATATCCTGAAATCGGTGGCGCGCGGCATCGATATGTTCGACTGCGTGATGCCGACGCGGGCCGGCCGGCACGGTCTGGCCTACACCAGGCGAGGCAAGGTCAATCTGCGCAACGCCCGCCATGCCGACGATCCGCGGCCGCTGGACGAGGAAAGCGATTGTCCCGCGGCGCGCGATTATTCGCGCGCCTATCTGCATCATCTGGTGCGCTCGCAGGAGGCACTGGGCGCCATGCTGTTGACCTGGAACAACCTGTCCTACTATCAGAAGCTGATGCAGGACATTCGCGCCGCGATCGAGACCGGCAGCTTCGAAGCGCGTGGGGCCGAGATCACAGAGGGTTGGGCGAGGGGCGACATACCTGTCCTGTAGAGCGTGATCCCGAAAAGTGGAGACCGGTTTTCGGAAAAGATAATGCTCGAACAAGAAAGTCCTCACGTGCTCAGCGAGTTTGATGCGCGCAGGCTGCAGCCGGTGATCTGGAACGTGCCGTCGGGTTGCTGCTGCAGCGTATAGACCGCCTCATAATCCTTGCCGTCGGGGCCGACGATCAGCACCTGCTGGATAATCGAGCCCGGACCCGTCTGCTCGACCTTGCCGAAGGCATAGGACTGTGGCCTGCGCACCGGCGGGTAGCCATTGGTCACCATGTTCATGAAGGCGTCGACGGTCGGGAACACCTGCTTCACATTCGGGGCGGCGAAGCTGTAGGCCTTGGCGCCGTCATCGGCCAGCAACGCCTTCAACTGACCGTCGATGACGACCTGGCCTGCCTTGATTTCGGCATCGCCGGCAAAGGCCGAGGATGTGAAGAGGAATGGAATGACTGCGAATGCGAAAAAAGCGCGGCGCATGGCCTGTCTCCGTTGTCCCTCGGAATGGTCCCTCAAAAATAATGTCCGATGACGCACGATAACATACGCTCGGCGGTGCATCCCGGTTTCACCGATTGCGAATATTCGCCACCGGAATGTCCTGCCGGTTGCCGGGCTACGCGAGGCCGTGGCCAGGGTCCGTGCCGGCCAAGTGCGGATTCCAGTGCTTGAAAGGCCGCCTCCAGTCTGCCAGAAGGGCCGCTTGGACTTGGACGTTTAGCGGGACGAAGCCATGAAGGCGTTTTTCGTGCAGATCAAATGCGAGTTGGGCAAATCCTATGAGGTTGCCAGCGCGCTTGCCGATGCCGAGATCGCTTCGGAAATCTATTCCACCGCCGGCAATTACGACCTGCTCGCCAAATTCTATGTCGATGACGAGGAAGATGTCGGCCATTTCGTCAACGAGAAGGTGCAGATTCTCCCCGGCATCAAGGACACGTTCACGGTCGTCACCTTCCGCGCCTTCTAGCCGGGAAGGCATTTGCCCGGGCACGAGGCAAAGCCTGATCAAGGTCGTATTTCGACTGCCTCAATTTTAGGCAGCCGCAACATACTGATCGTCCGCATCTCCCAAATCACCGATTGCGCTTGATTTTCTTCGGCGACGCCAGTGAAATGGCGTCACAGGGGAGTATGCGATTGGCAGCGTTCGATGAAATGCTTCCGGAAGTTTCCGGATTGAGAAGACCGTATTCGGCTTATGATCGCTGGCTGAAGGAACAGGATCCAGCCAGACTTACCGAGAAGATGCAGGACGCCGAACGCGTCTTCCGCAAGACCGGCATCACCTTCGCCGTCTATGGCGAGCAGGAAGCCTCCGAGCGGCTGATCCCCTTCGACATCGTTCCGCGCATCATTTCAGGCAATGAGTGGCGGCGCCTGACGCAAGGCATCGAGCAGCGCGTGCAGGCGTTGAACGCCTTCCTCGACGACATTTACCATCGCCAGGAGATCCTGCGTGCAGGCCGCGTTCCCAGGGACCTGATCGCCAAGAACGAGGCGTTCCTGCCGGAGATGATCGGGGTGCGGCCGCCGGCCGGCGTCTACACCCACATCATCGGCGTCGATATCGTGCGCATCAGCGAGGACGAGTTCTACGTGCTGGAGGACAATGCGCGCACCCCGTCCGGTGTCTCCTACATGCTGGAGAACCGCGAGACGATGATGCAGCTGTTCCCCGAGCTGTTCCAGAAGATCAAGGTGCGGCCGGTGGAGAACTACCCGCAGCTGCTGCGCCAGTCGCTGGCGGCGGTTCGGCCGCAAAGCACCAAGGGCGCGCCGACCATCGCCGTGCTGACGCCCGGCAGCTTCAATTCCGCCTATTTCGAACACGCCTTCCTTGCCGACCAGATGGGTGTGCAACTGGTCGAGGGCCAGGATTTGCGCGTCGTCGACGGCCATGTCGCGATGCGCACGACCGAAGGCTACAAGCAAATCGACGTGCTCTACCGCCGCGTCGACGATTCCTTCCTGGACCCGCTGACCTTCCGGCCGGATTCGGCCCTCGGCATCCCCGGCATCATGGATGTCTATCGCGCAGGCAACATCACCATCGCCAACGCGCCGGGAACCGGTATCGCCGACGACAAGGCGATCTATTCCTACATGCCCGAGATCGTCGAATTCTACACCGGCCGCAAGGCGATCCTCGGCAACATCCCGACCTGGCGCTGTTCGGAGCCGGACAGCCTGAAATATGTGCTCGAGCACATCCACGAACTGGTGATCAAGGAAGTGCACGGCTCCGGCGGCTACGGCATGCTGGTCGGACCGGCGGCGACCAAGAAAGAGTGCGAAGCCTTCGCCAAGAAACTGGCGGCGAAGCCTTCCAACTATATCGCCCAACCGACGCTGGCGCTGTCGACCTGCCCGATCCTGACCGACAAGGGACTGGCGCCGCGCCACGTCGACCTCAGGCCCTACGTGCTGGTTTCCGACCGCATCCAGATCGTGCCCGGCGGCCTGACGCGCGTAGCGTTGAAGGAGGGCTCTCTGGTCGTGAACTCGTCGCAGGGCGGCGGAACGAAAGATACCTGGGTGTTGGATGATTGAGATGAGATGAGTGAGTAGGGAATAGTCGGTAGTGAGTAGTCAGCTGTAGAGGGGAAGCGCATGCCATATTCCACTGAAATTCAACTATTTACTACTGACTACTCACCATTCCCTACTCACTAGCCCAAAGGGCCTTCCTATGCTTCTCGGCCGCACCGCCAACGGGCTCTACTGGATGAACCGCTATATCGAGCGGGCCGAAAACATGGCGCGGCTGGTCGATGCCGGCCTGCGCATGGCGCTGACCCGCACGCAAAGCGCGTCGGAGGAATGGAATTCGGTGCTGCTCAGCGCCGGCTCCGACGTGGCCTTCAAGCAGAAGTATTCGGACTATACGGCCGCCGATGTCGCTGATTTCCTTTTGCGCGACACCTCGAACCCGTCGAGCACCATGTCGTCGATCGAGACGGCCCGCAACAATGCCCGCATGGTGCGCACCGCGCTGACGCGCGAGACCTGGGAAAGCATCAACGAAGCCTGGATGTCGCTGAAGCGGATGCTGGCGAGGCCAATCGACGAGCGCGACCTGCCAAACGTCCTCGACGCCATCAAGCGCGAGACGGCGCTGATCCGCGGCTCGTTCTACGGCACCATGCTGCGCAACGAGATTTTCGACTTCTCGCAGCTCGGCACCTATGTCGAGCGCGCCGACAACACGGCGCGCATCCTCGACGTGAAATATTACGTGCTGCTGCCGTCGATCTCCTGGGTTGGTTCGACGCTCGACAACTATCAATGGGAATCGATCCTGCGCTCGGTGTCGGCGCACCGCTCCTACCGTTGGGTCTATGATGCGGACTACAAGCCGACCAACATCGCCGACTACCTGATCCTCAACGTCCGCATGCCGCGTTCATTGACCTTCTGCTACCGCTTCCTGTCCGAACATCTGAAGTTCCTGAGCGACGATTACGGCGAGCGCCACGCCTGCCACGCGACGGCGGAAAAAACGCAAGCCATGCTGAGGGCCGGGTCGATCAAGGATATATTCGACGCGGGTCTGCACGAGTTCCTCGCCGGGTTCATTCGCGACAACACCCGGCTCGGCGACGAGATCGCGCAGGATTACCGGTTTTATTGAGGACCTCATGCGGCTCAAGATCACCCACCGGACCGAATACCGCTACGACGCGCCGGTGCAATATCTGCTGCAGCGGCTGCGGCTGCTTCCGGTCAGCGGACAGACACAGACGGTGCTGTCCTGGGCGCTGAAGGTCGAAGGCGCGCGCGAGGAAGTGCGGTTTACCGATCACTACGGCAACGACACAAGGCTGTTGAGTGTCGAGGGTGACCGAGATTTCATCACGGTCGAGGCGTCCGGCGAGGTGGTGACGCGCGACACGTCAGGCGTTTGCGGGTCGCATCAGGGCTTTGCGCCGCTGTGGCTGTTCGCGCAGGAAACGCCCTTGACCACCATCGGCGGCGGCATCCGCAAGCTGGCCGAAGCGGTCGGCACGGGCACCGATATCGAACGGCTGCACCGGCTGATGGCCATGATCGGCGAGCGCGTCGCCTACACGCCAGGCACAACCAATGCGACCACACCGGCCGAAGCGGCGCTGGCGCTGAAGACCGGGGTTTGCCAGGACCATAGCCATATCTTTGCCGCCGCCGCGCGCGCCATGGGATTTCCGTCGCGCTACGTCTCCGGCTATCTGATGATGGATGCTGTCGAGCAGGCGGCAAGCCATGCCTGGGCTGAAGCGCATGTTCCGGGTCTCGGCTGGGTTGCCTTCGACCCAGCCAATGGTATTTCTCCCGACGAGCGTTATGTGAAGGTGGCGACCGGCCGCGACTACCGCGACGCCTCGCCGGTGTCGGGAATTCGACTGGGACAGGCGCAAGAACGGCTTGCGGTCACCGTCACGGTAGAGCAGTAATCCCGCAAGGATTAGTGCCAGAAGAGATTCCATGACCTATTGCGTCGGCCTGAAGATCGATCGCGGGCTCGTGTTCATGTCGGACACGCGCACCAATGCCGGCATGGATTCGATCTCGACCTTCAAGAAGATGCATGTCTGGGAACAGCCGGGTGAGCGCGTCATCGTCCTGATGTCGGCCGGCAATCTGGCGACGACGCAGGCCGTGGTCAGCCTGCTCGACGAACGCACCAAGGCGGTGACCGACCGCCACGAGAAATTGCTCGAGACACCATCCATGTACCAGACGGTGCGATTGGTGGGCGACACGGTGAAAGAAGTGATCGCGCAATCGTCTCCCGCCGGCGAGAAGGCCGATTCCTATTTCAACGCCTCCTTCATCCTCGGCGGGCAGATCTTGGGCAGTCCGCCGCGGCTGTTCATGATCTATCCCGAGGGCAATTTCATCGAATCGACCGACGACACGCCATTCTTCCAGATCGGCGAGACCAAATACGGCAAGCCGATTATCATCCGCGCCTATGAGCGGACGATGAGCCTAGCCGAGACGGTGAAGCTGCTGCTGGTGTCGTTCGATTCGACACTCAAGTCCAACCTGTCGGTCGGCTTGCCGCTCGACCTGCTGTTCCTGGAGAAGGACGCCTTCAAGGTCGGCCTGAAGAAGCGGATTGCTCAGGACGACCAGTATTACCGCACCATCTCTGACGGCTGGTCGAATGCGCTGAAGAGCGCCTTTGCCAGCCTGCCGGATTTTCCGGGGTGATGCATGCCGCCCAAAAGTGGCCCCGGTTTTGGGCGAACGACATGCACAAGAACAAGGATCTAAAGCGCATCCGCTTGGATCCTATCAAGCGATGCGCTTTAGGGCGCTTGCCGTAGCGCCAGCGCTTGCATCTATTTCACATGTTAATTATTGATGGAATTTGAGAGCCGGGCGAGGAGTGCCGGCATTGCATTCGTGTCGGGAGGACAGGATGAACAATGACGAGTTCCGGCAGTGGTCGCGGCGCGCCGCCGACTGGGGCGCCGACTATCGCAATTCATTGCGCGAGCGGCCGGTGCGGCCGCTGGTCGAACCGGGTGACATTTTCAGGAGCATTGAGGCCTCGCCGCCGGAAGACGCTGAACCGATGGACAGGATCTTCGCCGACTTCGAAGAGAAGATCGTGCCGGGCATGACGCATTGGCAGCACCCGCGCTTCTTCGCCTATTTCCCGGCCAATGCGGCGCCGGTTTCGGTGGTGGCTGAGTATCTCGTCTCCGCAATGGCCGCGCAGTGCATGCTTTGGCAGACCTCGCCGGCGGCGACCGAACTTGAGACCCGTGCCGTCGACTGGATGCGCCAGGCACTTGGCCTTCCCGAGGGATTTTCCGGCGTCATCCAGGATTCGGCTTCGTCGGCGACACTCAATGCCGTGCTGACCATGCGCGAGCGGGCGCTGGATTGGCAAGGCAACAAAATGGGGTTGGCTGGGCAGGGCCAGTTGCGCATCTATTCCTCGGATCAGGTGCACACGTCGATCGACAGGGCGATCTGGGTGTCGGGCATCGGCGAGGACAATCTGGTGCGCATTCCGGTCTCCGGCCGCTTTCGCGCCATGGATACCGCCGCCCTGGAGGCGGCCATCGTGGCCGACCGGAAAGCCGGCCTGCTGCCGGCGGGCGTCATCGCTTGCGTCGGCGGCACCAGCACCGGCGGCACGGACGACATTGCGGCGGTCGTCGCGGTCGCCAAGCGGCATGGACTGTATCTTCATGTCGATGCGGCCTGGGCCGGATCGGCGATGATCTGCCCCGAGTACAGGCATTTCTGGACCGGTATCGAAGGCGCCGATTCGATCGTCTTCAATCCGCACAAATGGCTGGGCGCACAGTTCGACTGCTCGATCCAGTTCCTGCGCGACCCCGAAAGCCATGTCAGGACGCTGGCCATCAAGCCGGACTATCTGAAAACCGACGGTCATGACGGCATCATCAACTATTCCGAATGGTCGGTGCCGCTCGGCCGGCGCTTCCGCGCCCTGAAACTGTGGTTCCTGCTGCGCGCCCACGGGCTGGAAAACCTGCGTGCCATGATCCGCAACCATGTGACCTGGAGCGAGGGCCTTGCCGCGCGGCTGGCAAAGGAGCCGCATTTCGAGATCGTCAGCGAACCGATGCTGTCGCTGTTTTCGTTCCGGCACAGGGCGCCTTCAAGCGCCGATGCCGACGCTCACAATCTGCGGCTCGTCAATGCGATCAACGACGATGGCCGCATCTATCTAACGCAGACAAGGGTCGACGGCCAGGTGGCAATCCGCTTCCAGGTCGGCCAGTTCGAGGCGACCGCTAGCGATGTCGATGCGGCTTTTGCCGTCATCACCGAAATCGCGCGCGGCCTGGTCTGACAGGCCCATGTAGGATTGCGCTGGAGTTTGCCTTTGCAATCAGGTGATTTCCCTTAGCCGGCTTATGCCTTTTCATTGCTTTCGTTTTCGGCTATAGACAAGAAAAACGAAAACGGGAGGCCGCCCATGTATCTGTCGCCACGCCATGCCGAGATCATCCAGATGGCCAAGGACCATGGCCGCGTGCTGGTCGACGATCTGGCCACGCGTTTCAACGTGACGCCGCAGACCATTCGCAAGGATCTCAATGATCTCTGTGACCAGCGCCTGCTTTCCCGCATTCATGGCGGCGCATTGTTCCCGTCCGGTATCGAGAACATGGAGTATGAGGCGAGGCGCAAGATCGCTGCGGACGAGAAGGAAGCCATCGGCCGCGCGGCGGCAAGGTTGATCCCCGACAACGCCTCGCTGTTCATCAACATCGGCACCACGACGGAGGCGGTCAGCAAGGCGTTGCTCGACCATAACGGCCTGATGGTGATCACCAATAATATCAATGTTGCCAATAGGATGCGTATATATCCTTCGATCGAGGTGGTAATTGCCGGCGGGGTGGTGCGCGGGTCGGATGGCGGCGTCGTCGGCGAGGCAGCGGTCGATTTCATCAGGCAGTTCAAGGTCGACTACGCCGTTATCGGCGCCTCGGCCATCGACCATGACGGCGCCTTGCTCGACTTCGATTTTCGCGAGGTGAAGGTGGCGCAGGCGATCATTGCCAATGCCAGGCATGTGATTCTGGTCTCCGACCAGACCAAGTTCGAGCGCACGGCGCCGGTGCGCATCGGTCACCTGTCGCAGGTCAACACCTTCATTACCGACCGCTGCGACATCCCCTCGGTGCGCAAGATCTGCCAGGAGGCCGAGGTTCAGCTGATCGAGACGTCGCTGGGGTGAGGCCCTTTCCCGATCGTCTCACGGGTTTGTTATATATTTCGTTTGACATTCGTTATGAGTTCGAAATAATTCCGTCACGGTTTCGCAAAAGACCAAAAATGGTGCAATGCGAAATCGTGGAGGAGTTAAGTGGACACGTCTTCAGTCCGGGACATTTTCGTCATAGGTGGCGGTATCAACGGCTGCGGCATAGCCCGCGATGCCGTTGGGCGCGGGTTTTCGGTTTTTCTCGCCGAGATGAACGACCTCGCCAGCGGAACCTCCTCCGGTTCCACCAAGCTGATCCATGGCGGCCTGCGCTATCTCGAATTCTACGAGTTCCGCCTGGTGCGCGAGGCGCTGATGGAGCGCGAGGTTCTGTGGAAGAACGCGCCGCACATCATCTGGCCGATGCGCTTCGTGCTGCCCTATGCCAAGGGGCTGCGTCCGGCCTGGCTGATCCGGCTCGGCCTGTTCCTCTACGACCACATTGGCGGACGAAAATTGCTGCCGGCGACCAGGACGCTCGACATGGCGAGCGATCCGGCTGGCAAGCCTTTGAAGCCGTTGTTCAAAAAGGCGTTCGAATATTCTGACGGCTGGGTCAACGATGCGCGGTTGGTGGCGCTCAACGCACGCGATGCCGCCGATCGTGGTGCAACGATCCGGACCCGCACGAAGGTGGTCGGCGCGCGCCGCGAAAACGGCCTTTGGACAATCAAGATCGAGAACCTGCGGAGCGGAGAAACGGAAGAGATCAAGGCGCGGCTGCTGGTCAATGCCGCCGGACCTTGGGTCGATCATGTACTTTCCGGCGTCGTCGGCCAGAACGACGTGCACAATGTCCGCCTGGTGCAGGGCAGCCATATCGTCATCGCCAAGAAGTTCGACGATCCGCGCGCCTATTTCTTCCAGAACAAGGATGGTCGCATCATTTTCGCCATCCCCTACGAGGACGAGTTCACGCTGATCGGCACCACCGACCGGGATTATCCCGGCGATCCGCACGATGTGAAGATCAGCGACACCGAGATCGATTATCTCTGCGCCGCGGCCAGCGAGTATTTCGCGCAACCCGTCAAGCGTTCGGACATCGTCTGGACCTATTCGGCTGTCCGTCCGCTCTACGATGACGGCGCCTCCAAGGCGCAGGAAGCGACACGCGACTACGTGCTCAAGGCCGATGGCGGTGAGGGTGCAGCCCCGATCGTCAATGCCTTCGGCGGCAAGATCACCACCTATCGCCGGCTGTCGGAATCGATGCTGGAAAAGATCGAGGGTTTTCTCGGCAAGCGCGGCAAGCCGTGGACATCGGACGCGCCGTTGCCGGGCGGCGATTTCCCGGCGACCGGGTTCGACGCACAGGTGGCGAAGCTGAAGACAGCCTATCCTTTCCTCGATGCGCGCCTCGCCCGGCGGTTGACGCGGCTCTACGGGACGCGGGCCCAGCGTCTGCTTGGTCTTGCCAAGTCGAATGCCGAGCTCGGCCGCAGTTTCGGCGGCGATCTCTATGAGGCCGAAGTGCGCTATCTCGTTGAAAATGAGTGGGCCGTCACATCAGAGGATGTACTGTGGCGTCGCACAAAGCGCGGCCTGCATCTCAACCGCGAGCAGGTGGCGGCACTCGATGAATTCATGCGCGGCATAAGCCGGCGGCATGTCGCGGCTGCCGAATGAAGAGGGTTTGAGCTGATGCGGAAAGCCTGGGAGGAGGCGTCATGCTGGAACTGAGAAACGTCACCAAGACGGTCGGTGCGGCCGAGCATATCCGCGACGTGTCGCTGACGCTTCAGCACGGCTCGCTCAACGTGCTGCTCGGGCCGACGCTTTCCGGCAAGACCAGCCTGATGCGGCTGATGGCCGGCCTGGATGTGCCGACCTCCGGCTCGGTCTGGTTCGACGGCCAGGATGTCACCGGCGTGCCGGTGCAGAAGCGCAAGATCGCCATGGTCTACCAGCAGTTCATCAACTATCCGGCGATGACCGTCTATGAGAACATCGCCTCGCCGCTCCGGGTGGCCGGCGCGGAGCAAGGCAAGATCGACAGCCAGGTGCGCGAGGCCGCGGCGCTGCTGAAGCTGACGCCCTATCTCGACCGCACCCCGCTCAGCCTGTCGGGAGGCCAGCAGCAGCGCACCGCACTGGCGCGCGCCATCGTCAAGAATGCCAGCCTGGTGCTGCTCGACGAGCCGCTTGCCAATCTCGACTACAAATTGCGCGAGGAACTGCGGGCCGAACTGCCGAGGATCTTCGCCGCCGCCGGCACCATCTTCGTCTACGCCACGACAGAGCCGCATGAGGCGCTGCTGCTCGGCGGCAACACGGCAACGCTGTCGGAAGGCCGCATCACGCAGTTCGGACCGACCATCGACGTTTTCCGCAAACCGGTCGACCTGGTGACGGCTCGGACCTTCGCCGATCCGCCGCTCAACACCATCGTGCTGGCCAAGAAGGGCGCCGACTTCCTGCTCGAAGGCGGGGTGAAGCTGCCGGTGCCGCCCGAACTCGTCGGCATTGCCGATGGCAATTACACGATCGGTTTTCAGCCGCACCATCTTTCGCTCGAACGGCCCAATGCCAGCGCAGTGCCAGTGCGGGCCAAGGTGACCATCACGGAAATCACCGGGTCGGAGAGCTTCATCCATCTCGATTTTGCCGACGTGCGCTGGGTCATGCTGACCCACGGCATCCGGGATTTCGAGACCGACGAAGTGGTCGAGGTGTTCATCGATCCGCGTCACATCATGGTCTTCGACGAGCACGGCCGCGCCGTGACCGCGCCGAAGCTGGCGGCTTGAGGAGGGCGATATGGCGCGCATCGACGTCAACCATGTCAGGCATTCCTACCTGCCGAACCCGCAGAAGGATGCCGATTTCGCGCTCAGGGAAGTGCATCACACATTCGAGGATGGCGGCGCCTATGCGCTTCTCGGCCCATCCGGCTGCGGCAAGACCACGCTGCTCAACATCATTTCGGGCTTGCTGCATCCCTCGCACGGCCAGTTGCTGTTCAACGGCAGGGACGTGACCAATCTGTCGACGCAGGAGCGCAACATCGCGCAGGTGTTTCAGTTTCCGGTCATCTACGACACCATGACCGTCTACGACAATCTGGCCTTTCCGCTGCGCAATCGCGGCGTGCCGGAGGCCGATGTCGACCGCAAGGTGCGCGAGACGCTGGAGATGATCGATCTGGCGTCCTGGGCCAGGAAGAAGGCGAGGGGCCTGACCGCCGACCAGAAGCAGAAAATCTCGCTCGGCCGCGGCCTGGTGCGCTCCGACGTCAACGCCATCCTGTTCGACGAGCCGTTGACCGTCATCGACCCGCATATGAAGTGGGTGCTGCGCTCGCAATTGAAGCAGCTGCATCGCCGCTTCGGCTACACCATGGTCTATGTCACCCACGACCAGACCGAGGCGCTGACCTTCGCCGACCAGGTCGTGGTGATGTATGATGGCGGCATCGTCCAGATCGGCACGCCGGCGGAACTGTTCGAACGGCCGCGCCACACTTTTGTCGGCTATTTCATCGGCTCGCCCGGCATGAACGTCATGCCGGTGGCGATCGACGGCAGGACGGCGACGCTCGGGTCGCAGCGGATCGAACTGCCGGGCGCGCCGAAGGCCGACAGCGGCGCCATCGAACTTGGCATCCGCCCCGAATATGTGCGGCTCGGCCGCGACGGCATGGCCGTTTCGATCAGCAAGGTCGAGGATGTCGGGCGCCACAAGGTGGTGCGCGCCAAGCTGGAAGGCAGGGACATCGCTGCCGTCATCGGTGAGGACGAGACCGTGCCAGCCGAACCGAAGGTGCGGTTCGATCCGGCCGGCATCAACATCTATGCCGATTCCTGGCGTGTCGAGATGGGGGCATAGATGGACAAGACCTGGAACAACAAGGCCTGGTTCCTCGTGCTGCCGGTGCTGGTGCTGGTAGCCTTCACCGCCGTCGTCCCGCTGATGACGGTCGTCAACTATTCGGTGCAGGACACATTCGGCAACAATGTCTTCACCTGGGCCGGCACCGAATGGTTCGAGGAACTGCTGTCGTCCAGCCGCTTCTGGGAAGCGATGGTCCGCAACCTGATCTTTTCCTTCATCATCCTGGCGATCGAGGTGCCGCTCGGCATCTTCATCGCGCTCAACATGCCGAAGAAGGGCTGGGGCGTGCCGGTCTGCCTGGTGCTGATGTCGCTGCCACTGCTGATCCCGTGGAACGTCGTCGGCACCATCTGGCAGGTGTTCGGACGCAACGACATCGGACTGTTGGGCTATTACCTCAACGCGATCGGCATCGACTACAATTACGTGCAGGATCCGTTCGATGCCTGGGTGACGATCATCGTCATGGATGTCTGGCACTGGACCAGCCTCGTCGTGCTGCTCTGCTACGCCGGACTGGTCTCGATCCCCGATGCCTTCTACCAGGCGGCCAAGATCGACGGGGCCTCGCGCTGGGCGGTGTTCCGCTACATCCAGCTGCCGAAGATGCAGCGCGTGCTTTTGATCGCCGTGCTGCTGCGCTTCATGGACAGTTTCATGATCTACACCGAACCGTTCGTCGTCACCGGCGGCGGGCCGGGCAACTCGACGACCTTCCTGTCGATCGACCTCGTCAAGACGGCGCTCGGCCAGTTCGACCTTGGCCCGGCGGCCGCCATGTCGCTGGTCTACTTCCTCATCATCCTGTTGTTGTCATGGGTGTTCTACACCGTGATGACCAATTACGACGCGGAGCGCTGAAATGGCTGGCGCCAATGAACGAACCGAGCGCAATGCGATGAACGGGACTGCTTCGGGAGGTCTCGCCGGTACGCTGTCGCAGAGCGATCTCGACAGGCGCATGCGCCGGCGCGGCGAGGAATCGCGCTGGTGGTGGATCGTGCCGACGCTCTACATCATCGTACTTTTGCTGCCGATCTACTGGCTCATCAATATGAGCTTCAAGACCAATGCCGAGATCGTCAACTCGATGACGCTCTACCCGCACGCGCCGACAATCGCCAACTACGTCACCATCTTCACCGAGAAGGCCTGGTACTCCGGCTACATCAACTCGATCACCTATGTGGTCATGAACATGGTGATTTCGGTATCGGTGGCGCTGCCGGCGGCCTATGCCTTCTCGCGCTACCGCTTCCTTGGCGACAAGCATCTGTTCTTCTGGCTGCTGACCAACCGCATGGCGCCGCCAGCGGTGTTCGCGCTGCCGTTCTTCCAACTCTACTCGGCCTTCGGGCTTATCGACACGCATATCGCGGTGGCGCTGGCGCATTGCCTGTTCAACGTTCCGCTGGCGGTGTGGATTCTCGAGGGCTTCATGTCGGGGGTGCCGAAGGAAATCGACGAGACCGCCTATATCGACGGCTATTCCTTCCCGCGCTTCTTCGTAAAAATCTTCATGCCGCTGATCGCGAGCGGCATCGGTGTCGCCTGCTTCTTCTGCTTCATGTTCTCGTGGGTCGAATTGCTGATCGCACGCACGCTGACCACAACCGACGCCAAGCCGATCGCCGCCACCATGACGCGCACCGTTTCGGCCGCAGGCATGGATTGGGGCCTGCTCGCCGCCGCCGGCGTGCTGACGCTGATCCCCGGCGCGCTCGTCATCTGGTTCGTGCGAAATTATATCGCCAAGGGCTTTGCCCTGGGGAGGGTATGATCATGAACCTAGATCTCTCCTGGATGGCGTGGACGTGGCCGACGGCGGCCTTCTTCACGACTGTTCTGCTGTTGCTGTGCGGCATGGCGGTCTGGGAATACGCCTCGCCGGGCGGCAATCCGCGCGTCGGCATCCTGCGCTTCGAGACGACGCGCGGCGATCGTCTTTTCCTGTCGCTGCTTGGCAGCGCCTTTATTCATCTCGCTTGGCTGGGTCTCGTTGGATCCAACCTGTGGTGGGCTCTCGCTCTCTCCGTGGTCTACGCCATCGGCGTGTTCCGCTACGTATAGAGGGGGATACTGTTGGAGCGGCCGCATGCCGGCGACCGCACCAGATCGCACTTCAAACCTGAAACAGTGGAGGAAACACATGCGACGGCAATTTTTAACATCAACAACGGCCCTTGTCCTGTTGCTCGGCGTCGGCAATGCCTATGCCGGGATGGATGAGGCAAAAGCCTTTTTGGACAAAGAGATAGGCGGCGTGTCGACGCTTTCCCGCGCCGACCAGGAAAAGCAAATGCAGTGGTTCATCGACGCGGCCAAGCCCTTCGCCGGCATGGAAATCAAAGTCGTGTCTGAAACCTTGACCACCCACCAGTACGAGTCTCAGGTGCTGGCACCGGCCTTTACCGCCATCACCGGCATCAAGGTCACGCATGACGTCATCCAGGAAGGCGACGTCGTCGAGAAGATCCAGACCCAGATGCAGACCGGCCAGAACATCTATGACGGCTGGGTCAACGATTCCGATCTGATCGGCACCCACTGGCGTTACCAGCAGGTGCGCAACCTGACCGACTGGATGGCGGGCGAAGGCAAGGACGTCACCGATCCGATGCTCGACGTCGACGACTTCATCGGCACGAAGTTCACCACCGCGCCGGACAAGAAACTCTACCAACTGCCCGACCAGCAGTTCGCGAACCTATACTGGTTCCGTTACGACTGGTTCAACGATGAGAAGAACAAGGCCGACTTCAAGGCCAAGTACGGCTATGATCTCGGCGTGCCGGTCAACTGGTCGGCTTATGAGGATATCGCCGAATTCTTCACTGGCCGCGACGTCAACGGCAAGAAGGTCTATGGCCACATGGACTACGGCAAGAAGGACCCGTCGCTCGGCTGGCGGTTCACGGACGCCTGGCTGTCGATGGCCGGCAATGGCGACAAGGGTCTGCCGAACGGTGTGCCGGTCGACGAATGGGGCATTAAGGTCGATGCGAATTCGCGGCCTGTCGGCTCGTGCACCGCGCGCGGCGGCGACACCAATGGACCAGCATCGGTCTATGCCATCCAGAAGTATCTTGATTGGCTGAAAGCCTATGCGCCGCCGGAAGCCCAGGGCATGACCTTCTCCGAATCCGGCCCCGTGCCGTCGCAAGGCAATGTCGCTCAGCAGATCTTCTGGTACACCGCCTTCACCGCCGACATGGTCAAACCCGGCCTGCCGGTCATGAACGAGGACGGCACGCCGAAGTGGCGCATGGCGCCGTCTCCGCACGGCTCCTACTGGAAGGACGGCATGAAGCTCGGCTATCAGGACGTCGGCTCCTGGACGCTGATGAAGTCGACGCCGACCGACCGCGCCAAGGCCGCCTGGCTTTATGCCCAGTTCGTCACCTCGAAGACCGTCGATGTGAAGAAGAGCCAGGTTGGCCTGACCTTCATTCGCGACTCCACCATCCATGACAAGAGCTTCACCGAACGTGCGCCGAAGCTCGGCGGTCTGATCGAGTTCTATCGCTCGCCGGCCCGTGTGCAGTGGACGCCGACCGGTACCAACGTGCCGGACTATCCGAAGCTGGCTCAGCTCTGGTGGCAGAACATCGGTGACGCATCGTCTGGTGCCAAAACACCGCAGGAAGCCATGGACTCGCTCTGCGCCGATCAGGAAAAAGTCATGGCACGTATCGAGAAATCCGGTGTCCAGGGCGACATCGGACCGAAGATGGCCGAAGAGCATGACCTTGCTTACTGGAACGCCGACGCGGTCAAGGGCGGCAATCTGGCGCCTCAGCTGAAGCTCGAGAAGGAGAAGGACAAGCCGATCACCATCAACTACGACGAACTGGTGAAGAGCTGGCAGAAATAGGACTGCCCTATGCGGGCGCTCGCGCCCGTGTGAAATTGGGGGAGGCGGCATGTTGCCGTCTCCCCTGTTTGTGTGAAGGCGGAGGACGCAATGAGCGGTTTTGTGCTGGCAATCGACCAGGGAACGACATCGACCCGGGCGATCCTGTTTGACGGTGAGATGAAAGTCGCCGGCAGCGGGCAGAAGGAATTCACCCAGCACTATCCGGCCTCGGGCTGGGTCGAGCATGACCCGGAAGAGATCTGGGCAAGCGTCGTGACGACCGTGAAGGCTGCGCTGAAGAATGCTGGCCGCGAAGGATCTGATGTCGCCGCCATCGGCATCACGAACCAACGCGAGACCGTCGTGATCTGGGACAGGGCGACCGGCAAGCCGATCCACAACGCCATCGTCTGGCAGGATCGGCGCACCGCGCCGCTCTGCCAGAAACTGAAGAAGCAGGGGCTGGAGAAGAATTTCACACGCAAGACCGGCCTTCTGCTCGATCCCTATTTCTCGGGCACCAAGATCGCCTGGATGCTGGACAAGGTGAAGGGGGCGAGGAAGCGTGCCGAGAAGGGCGAGCTGCTCGCCGGCACGATTGACAGCTTTTTGATCTGGCGGCTGACCGGCGGCAAGGTCCACGCCACCGATGCCACCAACGCTTCGCGCACGCTGGTCTACAACATCGAGAAAAATGTCTGGGACGACGAGCTACTGGCCATCTTGCGCATTCCCCCCGCGATGCTGCCCGAAGTGAAGGATTGCGCAGATGACTATGGCGTCACGGAGAAGAATCTCTTCGGCGCCGCAATAAGGATTCTCGGCGTTGCCGGCGACCAGCACGCCGCGACCATCGGCCAGGCCTGCTTCGAGCCGGGCATGATGAAATCCACCTATGGCACCGGCTGCTTCGCGCTGCTCAACACCGGCGGCGATCTGGTGCGTTCGAAGAACCGGCTCTTGACCACCATCGCCTATCGGCTGAACGGCAAGACCACCTATGCCCTGGAAGGCTCGATCTTCATCGCCGGCGCTGCCGTGCAATGGCTGCGGGACGGCATCAAGGTGATCGGCAAGGCCGAGCAGAGCGGCAAACTCGCTGATGAAGCCGATCCGACGCAAAACGTCTATCTGGTGCCGGCCTTTGTCGGTCTCGGCGCGCCGCATTGGGACGCCGAGGCGCGCGGCGCGATTTTCGGGCTGACACGCAATTCCGGTCCTGCGGAGTTCGCGCGCGCCGCCCTGGAGGCCGTCGCCTATCAGACCCGCGACCTGCTCGACGCCATGCGCAAGGACTGGAAGGGCACTTCGGCGAAAACGGTGCTGAGGGTCGATGGCGGCATGGTCGCGTCGGACTGGACCATGCAGCGGCTGGCCGACATTCTCGATGCCCCCGTCGATCGCCCGACCATCCTCGAGACGACCGCGCTGGGTGCGGCCTGGCTTGCCGGCTCGAAGGCTGGTGTCTGGCCCAAGGCGAAGGAATTCGCCAAGAGCTGGGCGCTCGAGCGGCGGTTCAAGCCGGAGATGGATAGCGCCACGCGATCCGCCAAGCTGGCAGGCTGGCGCGATGCTGTGCGCAGGACTCTGAGCGTGTCATAACGGTCACCACAGGAGCGGACTTGAGGTGGGGGACATGCAGCCAGACTGGTATCCTGCTTGGCGGGACGAGGCTTTTGAACAGCTGACCGCGAAGAATGCCATTTTGGAGAAGGAGTTTCGCCTCGGCCGCTGGCCGCGCTATGACTATGACCTGACGACCGGCAGGCTTTTGTTTTCGGACAATGGTGCAGTCAAGGTCGTTGCCGAGATTCAGATTGCTGGCTCGACAAGCGCCAAGGCCGGCAACTGGCTTTGGGCGTGGTCGAATTCCAACTTGCCCAACGAACTTCTTGCCGACGCCAATCGCGTTCGTTCCTTCGGCGAGGAGAATGATATTGCCGAACTTCAGCAGGCTTTTGTGACCGACACGACAGATGACCTGGAAGCACTCGGCTGGGAACTGGCCGCGGCAATGGTGCGAGTCTGCGACGCGCTCGGAGCCTATCGCTCTCCGCGCGGAGAAGGTGGAGGCCTTTATCTGATGCTCAAAAGCGCAAGCTGGGCCAACTGACAGGAAACTTCATTCCGTTGATCGGGATGCTGAAATTTCAACGAAAAGGCCCGCGCCATTTCCAACGCGGGCCTTGTACTCAGACTTGCCAGCCACTGACACTCATCCCTGGGTCAGTAAGGCGAACGGCACTCCTGGCGCGGTCCGTAGTTCGGCTGGAATGTGTTGTCCGAAGCACGATAGCTGCGATAGCGGTCGTAGCACCACTGCACATGCGCATTGCCTTCGGAGACGCGGTTGTTCTCGCTGTTGACGATGGCACCCGTAATCAGCGCGCCAGTCGCGAAAGCTGCCAGCGGGAACCAGTAGTCGCCGTGGCGGCGATAGCCGCGATGATATTCGCGATAGCCGCGATGGCCGTTCCAATAGGCGTCGCCGTTACGCGCAAAGTTACGATTGCCGTTGAAATCGCGGTTGCCGAAATTGCGATTGAAGTGGCGGTTCTTCATCCACGGCTTGTAATCGACCGTCTGCACGTCGCTCGAAGCCGATGCCGCCTGCGGCACCAACATCTGCGTGGCATTGGCAGGCAGTGCAGTCGCGGCAAACGAAGCCGACAGGGTGGTCGCCAGTATACCCGATACGATCTTGTTCATGACCTTCTCCTTCGAAAGGGTGATTGACGTCCCTTGAGGCGAGACAACGGGTGGTTTTGGGGAAGGTTCCTCGCTAAATCCCAAGTTGCTGAATTGTAATGTTTCTGAGGCCTCCCACCAGCGCCGACGTGGGGTGATGCCAGCGCTTCGCCGGGGGCGTTGCGCCTTTGATCGAAGCAGGCGGAGTGCCACAGTGGGAATGCTTGCGCGGTATGGCTTGCGGATGCTCTTTTTCCGGTTGACCGGTCGAGGCACTCTCCCTATGTTCCGCGCAATTTCGAGGGCGGCCTTTTCGCGCCCGCGGGAGCGCGTAGCTCAGCCGGTAGAGCAACTGACTTTTAATCAGTAGGTCATGGGTTCGAATCCCATCGCGCTCACCAATATTTCAATGAAATCAATAAATTACACGAGGCTGACGGGGTTGTTTTGCCACAGCGCCGCATTTGTGTCCGCGTAGTGCCCGTAAGCAGAGGTGGCTAAGCTTGCCATTGGCCGTCAATGGTCGTGCAAGTCCTTCGACACGCTAGAGTTCTTCAAATCGGACGCTTCGACCCTCACCTGCTGTTCAAGTCGGGGCTGTTCAAGTCGGGCCTTGCCTCGATCCATTCGGCGCCGGTAACGGAGCACTATCAGCGGCACCACAACCCGCTAGGTCGTTCAGGAGCAGTGAATGTCAGCATTCGCGGGTGGGCCTCCCGACCGAGCATGCCCAACCTTCATTCCTTGGTCGCACCGATGGCGGCATTTGCGGTGAATCAATGCAGCGCTGTCCGCGGCCTCCATAGATGTCGCGAGCGCAGGCATGTTGCGAAGGACGCGAAATCTCATGAAGCCAATAGCATGTCTCTGCATGGCGACATACCCGGAGGCGCGCGCGCTCGAGGACACGGATACGTAAGGTTGCGAAGCGATGAACGGAAAGCGTGCACACGCGTTGGTGTCCATTCCCCGCGGATCGACGAACACAAGCCCATGTCGCGCTCCGGCGACAGGGCGCCAACAGGATGGGAGCCAGACATGACCGAGCATAGGACGATACCAGCTTCCGGCGGCCTTCGGTCGGATCGCGAGCTTCATGATATCGATGCCTATTGGCGCGCAGCCAACTATCTGACGATCGGCCAGATCTACCTGCTCGACAATCCGCTGCTGCGCGAACCGTTGCGGCTTGAGCACGTCAAGCCGCGTCTCCTCGGCCACTGGGGAACGTCGCCCGGATTGAGTTTCATCTATGCCCACCTCAATCGCGTCATCCGGCTCAGGGACGCGAATGTGATCTATATCTGCGGACCCGGTCATGGCGGCCCGGCAATGGTGGCGAATACCTATCTGGAAGGCACCTACAGCGAGCTCAATCCGGACATTGCGATGGACGAGCAGGGGATGCGCAAGCTGTTCCGGCAGTTCTCGTTTCCCGGCGGCATACCGAGCCATGCCGCACCGGACGTGCCTGGCTCGATCCATGAGGGCGGCGAGTTGGGCTATTCGCTTTCGCACGCCTATGGCGCGGCCTTTGACAATCCTGATCTCATCGTTGCCTGCGTCGTCGGTGACGGTGAAGCAGAAACCGGACCGTCGGCGGCCGCGTGGCACTCCAACAAATTCCTCAACCCGACGCGCGACGGGGCCGTGCTGCCGATCCTGCATCTCAACGGCTATAAGATCGCCAATCCAACTATACTGGCCCGCATTCCCGAAGAGGAATTGCGCGCGCTGTTTGCCGGCTACGGCTATGAGCCGCTGTTCGTGGAAGGCCACGAGCCGGTCCTGATGCATGAGCGGATGGCGAGCGTGCTCGACGATGCGTTTGATCGCATCAAGCTTATCCAGCATGCCGCGCGCAACGGACTAGCCCCGACCGAGCCAAGACCAAAATGGCCGATGATCGTGCTGCGCAGCCCTAAGGGGTGGACCGGGCCGAAAGAGGTCGACGGCCTGAAGACAGAGGGCTTCTGGCGCTCGCACCAGGTTCCATTGTCGGGCCTTGCCGAAAACCCCGCGCATCTCAAGCTGCTTGAGGAGTGGCTGAGAAGCTACCGGCCCGAGGAACTGTTCGACGCCGCTGGCGCTCCTGTCGCTTCGATCCGCGCCACGGCACCGCAGGCAACGAAACGAATGAGTGCCAACCCGCACGCCAATGGCGGCCTGCTGCGCAGGTCCCTCGAACTGCCCGGGTTGCATGACCACGCCATTGCGGTCGAGCGCCCCGGCGCCATCAAGGCCGAGTCGACGCGGGCGATGGGCAGCTTCCTGCGGGACGTCATGCGGTTGAATGAGGCCGCGAAGAACTTCCGCATCGTCGGCCCGGACGAGACTGCCTCAAACCGTCTTCAGGACGTGTTTGAAGTCACCGAGCGCGGCTGGATGGAAAAGATTCTGCCCGAAGACGTTCATCTCGGGCGCGACGGCCGAGTTCTCGAAATCCTCTCCGAGCACACCTGCCAGGGCTGGCTGGAAGGTTACCTGCTCACCGGGCGCCACGGCCTGTTTTCCTGCTACGAGGCGTTTATCCACATCGTCGATTCCATGTTCAACCAGCATGCGAAATGGCTGGATGCCTGCCGCGAGATCCCGTGGCGCCGGCCGATCGCATCGCTGAACTATCTGTTGTCCAGCCATGTCTGGCATCAGGAACATAACGGCTTCAGCCATCAGGACCCTGGTTTCATCGACGTCGCCCTCAACAAGAAGGCCGACATCGTACGGGTCTACCTGCCACCGGACGCCAACACCTTGCTGTGCGTGACCGACCATGTGCTGCAGACCTGGAACCGCATCAACGTCATCGTCGCAGGCAAGCCGCCGTCATGGCAGTGGCTGCCGATGGACAAGGCGATCGTTCACTGCCGGGCAGGGATCGGCATCTGGGACTGGGCGTCGACGGACGATGGGGCTGAGCCCGACGTCGTGATGGCTTGCGCCGGCGACGTCCCGACCCTCGAAACGCTGGCCGCCGTGCAGATCCTCAGGCAACAGGCTCCCGACCTCAGGATCAGGGTGGTCAATATCGTCGACCTGATGACGCTTCAGCCGAAGGAATATCATCCGCACGGTCTGTCGGATCGTGATTTCGATGCGCTGTTCACCCCGGATAAACCGGTCATCTTTGCCTATCATGGCTATCCCTGGACCATTCACCGCCTGACCTATCGGCGCACCAACCATGACAACATCCATGTGCGCGGCTACAACGAGGAAGGGACGACGACGACCCCTTTCGATATGACGGTGCTGAACGGCCTTGACCGCTTTCATATCGTCCAAAGCGTCCTCGACTGGGTTCCGCGACTGAAGGGCATGCGGGTCAGCCTGAAGCAGGCGATGGACAGCAAGCTGCTTAAACATCGAGCCTATATTCGCGCCCATGGGCAGGACATGCCGGAGATCCTTGACTGGAAGTGGGGACAGGATGCTGATGCGGCGCCGAAGCGTCCGGATTGAACGGACACCCGTTCGCAAGCGCATGGGAACGGCAACATTTCGGATGGCTTCATGACCGACGCGATCCTTGTTCTCAACGGCGGTTCTTCGAGCCTGAAGTTCGCCGTATTCGGGCGACGCGGTGAGCTGGCGCTGCTGCTGCGCGGCAACGTCTCCTCTCTGGGTCAACAACCGCGGCTGCGTGTCGAGGCCGTAGCCGGCAGCTCCAAAGTCGACAGGAGCCTGAGCAAAGAACCAATCGATATGGACAAGGCGTTCGCGGCGGTTGCCTCCGTGCTCGTCGAAAACGATCTCTTGCGTCGCATCGACAGGGTAGGGCACAGGATCGTTCACGGCGGGCGCGACTTCACCGAAGCAACGCAGCTCGACGAACGCACGCTCAAAGCACTGCGCTTGCTCGAGCCAATGGCGCCCATCCACCAACGGATCAATCTCGAGATTGTCGCGCTGGCCACTGCACTCCTCCCGCAGGCCGTCCAGGTAGGATGCTTCGACACGGCGTTTCATTCGACCCGGCCGGAGCTTGCCAAAACCTACGGGCTGCCGCGCGCGATGACCGAGGCGGGCATCGTTTCCTACGGCTTTCATGGGCTGTCCTACAGCCACATCGCTGCGAAGCTGCATGACCGATACGGCGCCGTCGCCGGCGGCCGCACGATCGTCGCTCATCTCGGCAGCGGCGCCAGCCTGTGCGCCATGGACTCTGGACGAAGCGTCGCCACGACCATGGGGTTTTCGACCCTGGACGGCCTTGTCATGAGCACGCGTTGCGGTGCGCTCGATCCGGGGGTCATCCTCCACTTGCTGCAGGAACGGCGGCTGTCCGCCGAAGAACTGGTCATGCTTCTCTACGAGCAATCAGGCCTACTCGGCGTGTCTGGTATATCCGGCGATATGCGGACCCTGATCGGCTCGGAGGATCCTGCTGCCGTTCAGGCTGTCGATCTCTTCGTTTATCGGATCGGACGCGAGATAGGATCGCTGGCCGCTGCCATGGGAGGACTGGACACACTGGTGTTCACTGCCGGCATTGGCGAAAACGCGCCGTTGGTCCGGGAAAGGATCGGCGCCGCCGCGGCCTGGCTTGGAGTTGGCATCGATGAACAGCGAAACCGACGAGGCGAGGACGTTGTCAGCAATCGCAATTCCCGCGTCGATGTCCTTGTCATTCCAGCAGATGAAGAACGTGCCGTCGCGGTAGAGATGTCGATCTTTGCGTCTTCGGCAAACCAGGAGGGGCCGAGCCCCTAACCGGCTGATCGTGCGCCCAGTTCCCTTCGAACCTGGACGAGTGTCGCATCGTCGGGATCGGTGGTCACGGTGAAACCCATGTCGCGCTCGACCTCGATGGCGGCACGGTTTTCACGGCTCTCGATCGCTTCGATCGCTTCGAGTCCAAGTTTTTCGGCATATTTCGAGATATAGGCGAGCAGTTCCCAGCCAACGCCCAGATGCTTGCGATCCGCGCGAATGCAGATCGCGACCTCGCCGGTTCGGTCGGCGCGATCGCTTGCCAGCGTCGCAACGGCGATCAACATCCCGTCGGTCGAGAAGGCCACGAAATTATGGATATGCGCGTCGTCTGAACGCGTCATCGCCACCAGCCGTTCATGCGAAACTTCCTTCACAGCGCCGAGAAAGCGGAAGCGCAGATCTTCCGCGGTCACATGCGTGAAGAACTCGGCCAGCCCGGCCTCGTCTTCAGGGCGCGCGCGACGCACTTCGAAGCGAAATCCGGTGTGGGTGGTAAGTGTATCGTTCATGACAACAAGATCCCTGATCTGAGGCTGACGTTACGCTCGCTGCTTGGGAGGGCTCATTCGCCCATGGTCCGTAACACGTCCTGCTTGAGGATTTCGACGCTGCGCAGGTTGAGCAGGCGGATGACGCCCTTGTCCTTCAGCCGGGTGAAAACCCGTGACACGGTCTCGATGGTGAGTCCCAGATAGTCGCCGATGTCCATGCGCGACATCGGAAGTTCCACCTGCCGCAGGCCGCCTTGGCGCTCCACCATATCCACCAGGAAGGCGGCCACGCGTTCGATGGCGTTCTGGCGACCCAGGACGAGGAGGTGTTCCTGGGCCCTGGTCAACCCCTTGAGCGCCAGGGGCAGCAACTGATGTGACATGTCCGCCCCAGCATTGAAGCGGAAGACACGAACACAGGTGGCATTGATCGCTTCGGCGAAGAAGTGGTGCGTCGTGCCAGCTTCGAAGCCGAATGTCTCTCCAGCCAGGTGGAAGGCACTTATCTGCCGGCGGCCATCGGCAAGCAGTCGGTAGATGCGAACGGCGCCGAACTCGACCTGGTAGAAGGCTCCCGCCTTCCCGCCCTGGGCATAGATCTCTGAACCCGCTGGGAAGAAGCTTACCGGCTGCACCGGCCCGGAATCGAGTGGCGCTGGCAGGCTCGGCTGAGCAAGATGCGACGACAATGAAATCCTGGAGGAGGTGTAGGCTTGCATGGCTGTCTTCCCGGTTGATCCGTGACACAGCAATCGCGCAAATCGGCGGGTGCCGAAATTCGGTTATGTCCCTACGGGAAACTACCTAGGCGAGGCCTGGACGTCAGGCGGCCGCCCTGGCGTCGGCTGCGATCCCGCTGCCATCCGATCCTGCGTCTTCGACTTTGCAGATGGTGTCGTGATATCCGCGATATACCGGCTCCGCGGATGCGACTGTCGTGGTTGGCAGCTTGGTTATTGCTCCTCCCGATTATCTCGCGCATGGGTGTTGAGCCGGATCAAATCATTCGCGCCGCCGGTTGCCTATGGTTTGCCTACGCTCGGGATAGGTTGAATGCGCATCGCGATCCTGTCTGATATCCATGCCAATCGCGAGGCGTTCGACGCAGCCCTGGAGGCCGTCCGAAGGCACGATCCGGACGAGGTGGTGTTGCTCGGCGATCTGGTCGGCTACGGGCCGGATCCCATCTATGTGATCGAGAAGGCCATCGATCTGGTGGCGCGCGGCGCGCTTTGCATCATGGGCAACCACGACGAGGCAGTGGCGCGGAACCTGAGCAACATGACTGAGAATGCACGGTTCGCGGCCCAGTGGACCCGTGAACGCCTCGCTTCCACGCACCTCGATTTCCTGGCGCGATTGCCGCTTTCACTGCAATCCGAGAACCGGCTGTATGTGCACGCCAGTGCCGAGAGGCCAGAAAGATGGTCGTATATACGCGACGTCGATGCGGCAGAACGCTGCCTGTCTTCAACGGATGCCCAGTTCATTTTCTGCGGCCATACCCACGTGCCGGCCATCTATTATGCGCTACCCGGGCGTCGACCGATGCATTTTCAGCCGCTGGACAACGTGGCGGCGCCACTGTCGGCGCTGAGGAGGCATCTGATAATTGCCGGCGCTGTTGGTCAACCTCGCGATGGCAACCCGGCGGCATGCTTTGTTCTTGTCGACCCACAACGCCACGAGGTCACGATGGTTCGTGTCCCCTATGATCATGAAGAAACGGCACGCAAGATCCAGGCCGCCGGTCTGCCCGGTTGGCTTGGCATGCGTTTGAAGATCGGCCGCTGAGGAGACGTATTCCCATGCAAAGGTTTGAGGCAGGGGCAGTCATCGATGGTTTCGAGCTGGTGGAAAAGCTGCCTGCCGGCGGCATGGCCTCGCTCTGGCGGGCGACCAACCCGCGATACGAATTCCCGCTTGTGCTGAAGATACCGTTTCTCGACCCGGGCGGGGATGTTTCCGTCATCCTCGGTTTCGAGGCGGAGGAGCTGATCCTCAAACGCCTGTCAGGCCCGCATGTGCCGCGTTTTGCGGCAGCCGGCAGCTTGTCGCGGGTGCCCTATCTTGCCATGGAGTTCGTGGCGGGCACCGGCCTGGCGGATCTCGTCGGCAACGCGCCGCTCCCCGTGGACGAGGTGACAAGGATCGGCGCCGAGATCGCGACCGCACTCGCTGCCCTGCACCGGCAGAAGGTCGTCCATCTCGATCTCAAACCCGAGAATGTCATTCTCGCCGAGCGCGGGGCAGTGCTCCTCGACTTCGGGCTCGCTCGGCACGCGGAGCTTCCCGATCTTCTCGGCGCGGAAAGCTCGGTGCCGATGGGCACGGCCGCCTATATTTCACCAGAACAGGTGCTCGGAGAGCGGTCCGACCCTGCAAGTGACTTGTTTGCTCTGGGTTGCATCCTCTATCAGCTGGCAACGGGCGAGGAGCCGTTCGGGCGGCCGGCGACTTTTGCGGGGATGAAGCGCAGGCTCTATCACGCTCCAAGGTCGCCGAGAGATATCAACGATGCCATTCCGCGTTGGCTGGAAGCCATCATCCTGAGATGCATGGAAGTGGACAGGTCTCGACGATATGTCGAGGCGGCGCACCTTCTGTCCGACCTGAGGAACCCCGACCAGGTGGTGGTCGCAAGGCGCAAACCCCAGGACAAGGGAGTATGGGCCGCGATCGCCAGGCTGTTTCGCAAGACGGATGACAGATCGCTTGTCGGCAAGCCGACCTTGTCGAGGGCGCAGGCCGGCCCGTCCATTGTCCTCGCCGCGGTCGATCTGGCCAATGGCAGCGATGCGCTGGCGGGCGAGGTCCTCAATGAAACCGCTCGTGTGCTTGCTTCGCGCGAGGATTCCCGCCTGGCCTGCGTGACGGTCCTGAGGACCGAGATCATAGGCGAGACGCGGGCGGTCGACGAATCCGGACGCCCCGTCTACTTGAAACGGCTGGTGGCGCTGAAGGATTGGGCTCACCCACTTCATCTGCCGGAAGACCGCATCAGTTATCATGTGCTCGAAGCGGTCAGCCCCGCTGATGCGATCCTCGACTATGCCGAGCACAATGACGTCGGCCACATCGTCGTTGGTGCCCGGGCATCTTCGGCAATCCGCCGCCACCTCGGCAGCGTTTCGACCAAAGTGGTCGCACAGGCTCTTTGCTCGGTCTCGGTGGTCCGACTGAAGGTCGTCGAGGAACAAGCGCGGCCGCTTTGATGCGTTCCGATCAGGACCAAGGGCGTTTGACTCCGATCAAGGAAGGCTGGTGTCCTTGCCGTCAGATGGCTGTTCAAATGGAGAAGAGCCATGCAGACGAATGCAACGCCTCGATACGACGCCAGCGTCAACACGACCGGTTGCTGCCCCAGATTCAATCCCGAGGGCTGGGACGGTCAGGAACTGCACTTCAGGGACAAACGGTTTGTCAAAGCCACGACCCACAGCGTCATGCATATCCCGGTGAACATGGGCAGCGTCTTCGCGCGTGTCAACAAACACATCGAGGACGCCGGTGCTTCCGATCCCGATCAGCTCATCGTTCTCAGCAGGGATGTCTCGCCCTGGAGCAGCGAGCATCTGTTTGCGGCCTCGAAACCTGTCGCCAACGAAGAGATGACCACGCTGAGCGGCGACTATGTGACCAAATTGTTCGAGGGGCCATACAGCCAGGCGAGGGCGTGGGACGAAGAAATGCGGGAAATTGCGCGTCATCGAAACGCAGAGGGGCGCGAGGTCTATTTCTTCTACACGACATGCCCGAAATGCGCCGAAGCCTACGGCAAGAACTATGTCGTCGCCATCGCGGCGGTGGCCTAGGATCGTCCAGGTTCGGTGGCTGGAGCGCCGGGCTCGACCCAGGTACCGCGTTCCCCTCTGACGATTGCGACGGCGTCATCGAGCTTGCCGATCGCCGCGGGTTTCCCCGTTTCTTCAGCGAATTCGATTGCGGCACCGACCTTGGGCCCCATGGAGCCGGCTGGAAAATTCCGTTCCGAGATCTCCTTGGCGGTCACGCGCCGAAGCGCATGCGCGGCAGCCGTTCCATAGTCGACATAGACGGCGTCGACATCCGTCAGCATGAGAAGCATGTCGGCCTTTAACGCGCGAGCGAGAAGCGAGCTTGCCAGATCCTTGTCGATGACGGCCTCCACGCCGCAAAGACTGCCGTCATCCCGGGCTATCACCGGAACCCCGCCGCCGCCGGTGCAGACGACGATCACGCCACGTTCGACCAAAAACGAAATCACGGACGCTTCCAGAATCTCCAACGGCTTGGGCGAGGCCACGACACGGCGCCATTTTTCGCCATCGGGCGCGATCTGCCAGCCGCGCTCGCCGGCAAGCCTATGCGCGGCTGCCTTGTCGTAGACCGGGCCGATCGGCTTCGTCGGGTGAGCGAAAGCCTGATCTTGCGGATCTACTTTCACCTGCGTCAGCAGGGTCGCAAAAAGCCTCTCCTTGAGGAGGTTGCCGAGCTCCTGCTCGATCACGTAACCGATCATGCCGGCGCTCTCGGCGCCAAGCACGTCGAGCGGAAACGTGCCGCCGTCCGACGTTGCCGCTGCCTGCAGGGCCAGAAGTCCCACCTGGGGCCCATTGCCGTGTGTGACGACAATCGAGTGCCCTTCGTCGACAAGTTCCGCGAGCACCGAAGCGGCGCGCACGATGTTGGCGCGCTGGTTGTCGGCTGTCATCGGTTCTCCACGACGCAGCAATGCGTTTCCGCCGAGCGCAACAACGACAAGCATCTCAGTTGCCGATCGTGGCGACGAGCAGGGCCTTGATCGTGTGCATCCGGTTTTCGGCCTGGTCGAAGACAATCGACGCAGCCGACTCGAATACGTCGTCGGTGACCTCCATGCAGTCGATGCCGTACTCCTTTGCGATGAACTCGCCGATCTCGGTACCGGTGTCGTGGAACGCCGGCAGGCAATGCATGAATTTGACGTGGGGATTGCCGGCGGCAGCCATCACCTCGCCGGTGACCCGATATGGTGTCAGAAGGCGAATGCGCTCGGCCCAGCCCGATTTGTCCTCGCCCATCGACATCCACACGTCGGTGTAGATGAAATCAGCATCCTGCACGCAACTCGGCACGTCCTCGTCGAGCCGGAAGCGGCCGCCGCTTTGTGCTGCCAGCCCTCGGACATGGGCGCAGAATGCCTCATCCGGCCAGAGCTCCCTTGGCGAGGCTATGCGCATGTCGATGCCGACCTTGGCAGCTCCAAGCGCCAGCGACAGCGCGACATTGTCGCGCCCTTCGCCAACGAAGGCGACGGTCATGTCAGAAAGATGCTTGTGCGTGAATTCGCGCATGGTCATGAAGTCGGCGAGAATCTGGGTCGGATGCGCCTCATCGGTGAGGCCGTTGTAGACGGGCACGCCGGCATGCGCGGCAAGCAGTTCGGCCTGATGCTGGCCAAAGCCTCGGTATTCGATCGCGTCGTACATCCGGCCGAGCACGCGAGCAGTATCCTTCATCGATTCCTTGTGGCCGATATGACTGCCGGTGGGGCCGAAATAGGTAACATGAGCGCCCTGGTCATAGGCCGCTACCTCGAACCCGGTCCGCGTGCGCGTCGAATCCTTCTCAAAGATCAACGCGATGTTCTTCCGGACAAGACGCGGGATTTCGTGGCCGGCGAGCTTGGCTGCCTTCAGGTCGGCTGCGAGCTTCAGCAGGAAACGGATCTCGTCGGCCGTGAGATCGTCCAAGGTCAGGACGGAGCGGCCATGAAGATTGATCGACATGGGAATTCCTTTCGGTTCAGATCGGGTCGCGCACAATCGGGCAGGTCATGCAGTGCCCGCCGCCTCGGCCGCGGCTGAGTTCGGCGCCTTCGACCGTGATCACTTCAATCCCGGCACGGCGCAGCAGTGTGTTGGTGTAGACGTTGCGGTCGTAGCCGATGACCACGCCGGGCTCGACCGCAACGACGTTGTTGCCATCATCCCATTGCTCGCGCTCGGCCTCGTAGCGGTCGCCGCCGGTGGCGATGATGCGCAGCGACTTCAGACCAAGGGCTTCCGCAACCACCGTCGTGAACGGCTTTGCCTCATCGGTGACCTCGACGGCCGTCTCTCCATCGCCAGGCCGCAGTGAGAAAGTGCGCATCCGGTCGACCACCGGCGGATACAACGTGACAAGGTCGCGATCGCAGAAAGTGAAGACGGTGTCGAGATGCATGAAACTTCGGTCCCTGGGCATCAGCGCAGCAATCACACGCGTCGCCTCGCCGGAGGCAAACAGGCTGCGCGCGAGATCGCCGACGGCTTGCGGCGTGGTGCGCTCGCCCATGCCGACGAGAACCGCTCCACCACCGATCGGCATGACGTCGCCGCCTTCCAGGCTGGTTCCTGTTCCCAGATCCGGTGAAACAAAGGGCACCCCGCTGTCGCGGAAGCGGGGATGGAAGCGGTAGACGGCTTCGACATTGGCCGCCTCCGGGCGCCTTGCAGGCCAATACATGGAATTGACCGAGACCGACCCGTAAATCCAGCAGGAGCTGTCACGCGTGAAAAGCTGGTTCGGCAGCGGCGGCACTACGAAATCTTGAGGAGCGAGCGTCCTTCCGGTCAGGCCTTTGGGTTCGAAAGGAAGCTCTGCCCGGGCAATGCCGCCGACAAGGCAGGACGACAATTGCTCCGATGACATCTCGTTGAGCCATCCCCGCAGTTCGCCGACCATGTCCAGCCCGACGACGCCGGGATGAATCCGGCGGTCGAGGAGCCAGTCGCGCGCCTTGCTCAGGCGCATTGTCTCAGCCAGGAGTTCCCCGAAGGAATGCACCAGCACGCCGCGTTCGCGCAAGGAATCGACGAAGACGTCGTGCTCGTGGCGGGCCCGCTTGACCCACAGCACGTCGTCGAAGAGCAGCGCCTTGCAGTTGTCCGGTGTCAGCCTGCGTAGGCTGAGGTCCGGACGGTGGACCATCACCTCGCGCAGCCGGCCGACTTCGGAATGGACACCCAGGCTTGTCATCGCGTCAACCCTCGCACAGCGGGCCTCTCACAGCGGACTGACGGCGCCGGTCCACATCTCGTAGACCGCGAGGATGGCGACCGCGATGAGGATCCCGGCGAGAGCGGCCTCGGCGGTATGGAACACGCGCTGATTGGTTTCACGGCGCGCCCAGACGTAGAAGATGATGCCTGGGGCATAGAGGATCGCGCACATGAACAGGTAGGCCGGGCCTGCTGCATAGACGAGCCACAAGCCGTAGACCGTTGCCACCAACCCGGCCAAAAGCGGGCCAGTGCGTTGCTCGCCGCTCTCGTAGCTCTCGCCGGTCAGCGCGAGCTTGGCAGCGTAAGCTCCAGAAAAGATATAGGGAACAAGGATTGCGGCCGACGCGATGTAGAACAATGCCTGATAGGTGCTTTGCGCGAACAGCGTGATCACCAGGAAAGCCTGGACAAGGAGGTTGGTGATCAGAAGCGAGGTCGCCGGCACACCGCGATCGCTTTCACGGCCGAAGAATTTCGGCATTGTCCCATCCTTGGCGGCGACATGTGGAATTTCTGCCGCGAGCAGCGTCCAGCTCAGGAAGGCGCCAACCACCGATACCACAAGCGCGAGGTTGATCAGGATAGCGCCGAAGGGACCGACAACCGCTTCCAGCACGCCCGCCATAGACGGATTCTTCAGCACTGCGAGCTCGGGTTGGCTGAGGATGCCGAGCGACAGCAGCGACACCAGGGCGTAGAGTGCAAGACAGGTGAAGAAGCCGAGAACAGTTGCCGTGGCGATGTCCTTGCGACGTTCTGCGCGGCCGGAAAAGACGCTGGCGCCTTCGATGCCGATGAACACCCACAGGGTCACCAGCATCGTGCTCTTCACCTGTGCGGTGATCGAACCGAGACTGGCGTTGCCCAGACCGGTGAAGTCGAGCGACCAGACTTGCAGTTTGAAGGCAACCACGACAACCCCGACGAACAAGACGATCGGAGCGATCTTCGCCGCCGTGACGATGAGGTTCACGATCGCTGCCTGCCGGATACCGGCGAGAACCAGGACGTGGATCAGCCAAAGCAGGATCGATGCGCCGAGCACCGCCTGCCATGTGTTCCCATCACCGAAGGCCGGAAAGAAATAGGACAACGCGCTGAACACGATCACCGCGTAGGAGACGTTGCCGACCCAGGCGCTGATCCAGTAGCCCCAGGCACTGTTGAAGCCGATGAAGGGGCCGAAGCCGGCCTTGGCGTAGGCGTAGGGCCCTGCGTCCAGCTCGGGCTTGCGGGTGGCTAGCGATTGATAGACGAAGACCAGTGCCAGCATGCCCACGGCTGTGATCGCCCAGCCGATCAGGATGGCAAGGGGGGCGGCCCCTGCAGCCATATTTTGCGGAAGGCTGAATACGCCGGAGCCGACCATCGAACCGATCACCAGTGCGGTGAGGGCTCCTACACGAAGTTTCGTTGGCGCCGCAGTCGCGACTCTCCGAACTGGGACGTTGATATCAGTCGTAGTCATGGACGCTCTCCCTAATCTGAAGGCTCTGATGGGAGGCAATAGACAGGAAGCCAGCACCAACGGCTTTGATGCGGGTCAATAAGCCTTTGCTGAATAAAGCTGAATAAAAGAGTGGCGATGGTGTTCCGGTTTCTGGGTCGCATCGCGTGCTTTCCGAGCCATGTCGAACAGGAGCGACTGACTTGCGCCCCAGAAATCGTCCAGGGCGCAAATCGGATCCGGTCGGTTAATGGCTGTCAGGCAATGTCTGCCGGCTCGGCTTTGCGTTTTCGCCCCGTGATCATGGCCCGTACCAGGTTTTCGCGATGGCGAAAGCTTGCCAGAACGACGCCGCCTATATGGAAAAGGACCAGCAGAAGTAGGCCGTGTGCGCTGAGGCTGTGCATCGTTTCGACCCACGACACGCCGAAATAGGCGTCCGTCGTCATCAGCCAACCGGTCAGTGCGGTTGAACCCATCGCCGCGATCAGCATGAGTATCATTGCGCCGCCGGCAGGGTTGTGGCCGATGTAGCGGGCTTCGCGACCGTGCAGCAACGCCCAGAGGTAGCGCAGCACCGTTTCCGGGTCACGCACGAATTGCGAGAAGCGCGCATAGGGTGTGCCAAGGACACCCCACACGAGCCGCGTCACGACCAGCCCGGCAGCAGTGTAGCCAGCCCAATAGTGGACGTCCTCCGAAGAATGGGAAGTGAGCCAGGCCGTGACGAAGCTGAGCACCAGCGCCCAGTGAAAGCCTCGCACGACTCGGTCCCAGACGCGCACCATCTCCAGCGATGGTTGCGCGTCCGCCGCTATTGAAGCGTTCCGGTCAGTTTTCGCCGGCTTCGGCATTATCGAGCTTTTCAAGGGTCTCGGCATTGTAGGCGAGATTCACTTTCTTGCCGGCCTTGTCGACTGCGTAGACTTCATAGCAACCCTTCTCGACCTTGATCTGGCGGACGGTGAGACCTTCGCCGGTCAATTGCGCCTCGAGCGTTGCCTTGGGCTTGAACTGTGATTTCGGCGCGGTGCTGCAGCTGCCGCCAGCAGCGAGCGCCGGTCCTGCAAGCATGCCGGCGAGCGCGGCGAGGACGAGTGTGCGATACATAATGGCTCCATTCGAGAGGTTGGGCGCTGATGTTGCGCCTTGAGGGGTGGATTTCGACCGGTTCGGCCAGACGGCGGTATGACCGTCATTGGTGCGGGATAGCCAATTCAACCTGACAACTGGCTGACAGCGGCTTCGGCATCGCCGATCGGGCTCACCGCCGGTCGGTTTGATTTGGCGCAAGGATCGCGGGTGGCGCCGCGAGCAGGATGGTGGCCGGGATACAGAGCGCTTCTGCTACTATCCCAAGGAGAAAAGTCATGAAAACCATGTTGAGGAGAGCTTCGCTTGGGCTTGCCGCCATAATGCTTATGCTCGGCAGCGCCAGCGCGACCCGGGCTGCTTCGATTGTCCAGGTCTCTTTGTGGGACAAGGGGGCAAGCGTGCAAATGCCCATGGGGCTCGCTTATGCGACGCCCGGGATCGATCTTTCGAAGGCCACCATGGGTATGAAGGCTTCCCCCGGAGCGGTGAAGGCCGGGGAGGTCACATTCAACGTGAAAAATGACTCCAAGGACACCGTTCACGAAATGATCGTCATGTATCTTGCCGATCCCGGCAAGCCGCTTCCCTATCTGGATGCCGAGAACCGGGTCGACGAAGACAAAGCAGGCGACAAGGGCGAGGTTTCAGAGCTCGATCCCGGCAAATCAGGCGCATTGACCGTCGAACTGAAGGCTGGAAAATACCTGCTTGTCTGCAACGTACCGGGTCACTATGGAGCCGGCATGTGGACCGAATTCACTGTCGATCCATAGGCCTTGAACCTGGCGACCCTGCGATTGTCGCAGTTTTTGAAAGCTCGCCGGGATCGCCGGTCCTGTCGGTTTGGCTGCCGCAGGACGGCAAGGTTGCGACCGAAGGGAAGGTCAACGGTTGGGCCGAGCGTTGGCTCGACGAAACAGACGGATTGGGCGGTCTGGGCATTTTTTCCTGCGGCGTATGGAGCGCGTCATGAAAGCGATGGTGCTCGAAAAGGTCGGCGCCCCCTTGAAGCTGGTCGACAGGCCCGATCCCATGCCTGGGACGGGCGAGATAAGGCTGAAGGTCGAGGCATGCGCTGTCTGTCGCACTGATCTGCACGTGATTGATGGGGATCTGCGTCATCCAAAACTGCCGCTCATTCCGGGTCACGAAATCGTCGGCATCGTCGATTCTGTGGGCAAGGGCGTCGCGCGGTCCAGGGTGGGGCGCCGAGTTGGCGTACCTTGGCTCGGTCACACTTGCGGGCATTGTCCCTACTGCCTCGCAGGGAGTGAAAACCTTTGCGATCAGCCGGATTTCACGGGCTACACGCGCGATGGCGGCTTCGCCAGCCATGTCATTGCGGACGCGCAATTCGCTTTCGATCTGGACCGGGATGCCGATCCCGTATCGCTGGCGCCGTTGCTTTGCGCTGGCCTGATCGGCTGGCGATGCCTGAAGAAGGCCGGTGACGGCAAGCGGCTCGGGATCTACGGCTTCGGCGCTGCCGCGCATATCGTCGCCCAGATCGCGATCTGGCAAGGTCGTGAGATCTTCGCTGTCACCCGGCCGGGTGACAAGCAAGCACAGGAATTTGCTCGTTCGCTCGGAGCGACCTGGGCGGGCGGGTCTGATGAACTTCCGCCAAGGCTGCTCGATGCAGCGATCATCTTCGCTCCCGTCGGTGACCTGGTGCCGATCGCGCTTGGCGCTGTCCGCAAGGGCGGCAGGGTGGTTTGCGGCGGCATCCACATGAGCGACATTCCGGCGATGGCCTATGAGTTGCTCTGGCAAGAGCGTGAACTGGTGTCGGTGGCAAACCTGACGCGCGGCGACGCGGAAGAGTTCTTTCCCATTGCCAGGCGCGCCCAGGTGCACACGCACACCAAGGTGTACCCGCTGGAACAGGCCAACCAGGCACTGGGCGATCTGAGGCAAGGCAGATTGAGCGGCGCCGCCGTCCTGGTGCCGTGATTGACAGTCGAGAATTATCCGGCCCGTCCTCCCAGACCGCGCATTTGCCGGATCCACTTCGCACGGGTCGCATCGCCGGCGCCGGCGACCATGCCGAACAATGTCTCACGCACCGGACTGATGCCGACGAAATGCAGGATGCTCCGCCGCATGCCGGCCAGGCCATGTCCAAGGAACCACAGGCGGTAGAGAACGGCAGGCATGCCCATCGTCACCACGACGCGTGCGGAGCGGCCGCGAAGCAATGTCTTGGTGAAGCCGCCGCCCTTGTCCGGGTAGGCAAAGGCGGTTCCCGGCCGCATGACCTGTTCCAGGAATGCCTTGAGCATGGCCGGCATGGTTCCGAGCCACAGTGGAAAGACAAAGACGATGTGCTCGGCCCAGACGATCGCGTCGGCGGCCTCCCTGAGGCCGGCGGGAACCGCACCATGCTCGAACTCCTGCATTGTACGCAGCATTGGAAAATCGAGCGCCGCCAGATCGACCCGGCGCACGGCGTGTCCCGCCTTCTCCGCGCCATCGCCATAGGCTTTGGCAAGGCCGCGGCAGAGCCGCTCGGGGAACGGGTCGGGATGGCCGACCACAATGAGGATGCGTCGCGGCATGGTCTACTCGCAGCAAATCTGTCGTCGCGGCGTCAAGGCCGCTCGACCCGTGCCACCTGGTAGGTGTGCATGGCGCCGTTGCGCTCGATCGACACATATTCGCCGGTCACGAACCGTTCGTCGCCGAGATGAAAGCCGATTTCGTCGTCGCGATCGCCTTCGGCGTAGTCGAAATACCATTGTCCGCCCGGCTTGCGCCTCAGTCTGCCGATCAGGTCCTCCTCGCCGGTGCGGAAGCGGCGAACGCGACAGGAAGCCCTGTGCGATTTCCACTCTTCCGCATCGATCCGGCCTTCGCCGGTCAGCGGAGCCAGCACGTCGTAGCCCTCTTCGCGGTCGCCTTCCGGGTGACCCTTTTCACGGGCCAGCAGCAGCCGGACGTGGCGGAATTTGGGGGTGAGATCCTTCAGACTGGTCATGGCAAACTCCTTTACGGAGTTTCATAGAGCGGTGGCTGGACCTGGCCCTTGATCCGCATCAAACAAAACCCGGTCGCCGCGCGTCTTTCAGGTGCCGAGCAACAGCATGGCGCCGTAGCCGGCGGCCGCAGCGGCCAGGGTTGCGCCGGCCAGAGGCACCCAGAATCTGACCGGACCGGCAAATACCGCGAGCGACAGCCGGCCGACAGCATTTGCCGCCAGCGCCGCGAGCACGGCCCGGCCCACCGTCTCGATGGACACGGAATGCTTGACCAGGCGCAACGCGCCGAGCACCGCAACATCGACATCGAACGTACCTGCAAGCGCCGAACTCGCCAGCAAGCCGCGCCCGCCGAATTGGGCGGCCAATCCGGCGCTCGCGGTCGCGACGATCGCGAAGAGCAAGGCGAAGAGCAGCAATGGGCCAAGTTCGAAGGGATTGCGTGCCATGGCGCTCCCTTCGCCATTCCCTCTATCGCGGGTCAGCAGCAATGCGCCGCAGGCAGCGAAGACGAGGGCAGCCGCGATGGCCGGAATGCCGACCCAGGCGAAGACGCTCGGCTCGATGATCAGAACCACGGCGCAGACGCGGAGCACGGAAACCAATGCAGCCAATGATCCCGCTCCTGCGAGCGAAAGCGGGTTGCTTGCCGAAGCGGCGTTGCGGGCAAGCGCCAAGGTCACGGCGGTGGACGAGACGATCGCCCCGGCGAGCGAACTGACGAGCAGGCCGCGCGTATTTCCCAGAATACGAACAGCCACATAGCCAGCGAACGAAATCGAGGCCATCAGCACCGTCAGGAACCAGACCTCCCACGGATTGAAACCTCCCCACGGGTCCATCGTCCGGTTCGGCAGCAAGGGCAGGACGATCGCCGTCATCACCGCCAGGATGAGAGCCGATCGCAGTTCGATCCAGGTCAGTCGCTTCAGCAGGCCGTGCAGCACCTCTCGGCTGGCCAGGATTGCCGCCAATGCCGCACCGCCGGCGGCAGCCGCCCGATAGTCGTCGGTGACCGAAAGCGCGCCCAGCGCAAAAACGCCAAGCCCCGCGATCACGCTCGTGACACTGAAATCCTCGTCATGGGCAGCTTCGCGCGCCTTGTACCAGGCAAAGATTGCGGCAAAGGCGATGAACCCGCCGACCAGCACCGATACTGCACCGAGTGCGTTGGCAAGTGCGGCCAGAACGCCGCCGAGCAGGCCGGATATGCCAAAGGTGCGAATGCCCGCCGTGCGGCTGCGATCGGGCGCCTCCCGCTCGCGCCAGCCACGTTCCAGTCCAACGAGCAAGCCAATTGCCAGGGCCAGTCCGAGCCGGGCGATAAGCGGATCCATTGCCGCTGCGGCTTTCAGGCGGCGACCGTCGACAGACGGTCGCGAACCCACCTGACGATCTGGCCTGCCGTCATTGCGCCTGATGTGCGCGCGATTTCACGCCCGCCATGGAAGAGGATCATCGTCGGGATGCCGCGAATGCCGAGCCTTGCCGCAACACCCTGCTCATTGTCTGAGTTGAGCTTGAGCAGGCGAACATGTGGCTCCAGTTCGCGCGCCGCCGCTTCGTAGGCCGGAGCCATCATCTTGCACGGGCCACACCATGGTGCCCAGATGTCGACGACAACGGGAATACTGCTGCGCGCAATCTCGTGGTCGAACGCCTTGGCGTCGACGTCCAGCGGGTGACCTGAAAACAGCCTGTTCCCGCACTTTCCGCATTTGGCCTCGTCGGCATTGCGCGCCGGCGGCAGGCGATTGACCCCGCCGCATTTGCCGCAAACCACCAGATTCTGCTGTGCCATGCCCGTTCACCGATCCGTTGTTGTCCACTATGCGCGCCGGAGACGTCCGTCGCCAAGGGCGCGCAGTGCGTTCAAGATGACCGCCACGTCGATCCCTTCCTGAAGCAATGCACCTGCCACCGGTGCGATCTGCCCCATGGCCGCCGCAGCCATTGCCACACCCGAGAGCGCCAGCCCGACAACGATGCTCTGCAGGGCGATCGCACGCGTCCGTCGGGCGATCCGCACCGCCTCGGCGACAGGCCCCAGCCGGTCGGTGAGAACGATGACATCGGCCGCTTCGGACGAGGCTGTCGCCCCGCGCGCGCCCATGGCGACGCCGACCGTCGCCGCGGCAAGGGCGGGCGCATCGTTGATGCCATCGCCAACCATCATTGTCGGCGCTCTTGCTTTCTCGGCCTCGACGATCGCGACCTTGTCCGCGGGAATGGCATCGGCGACGACGGCGTCCAGATCCAGCATGGAAGAGATACGCTTTGCGGCGGCACCGTCATCACCCGTCAGCAGGACCATGCGCGTGATGCCGGCCGAGCGCAGGTTGACGAGCGTGTCGTGTGCATCGGCACGCATCGCATCGCCGAAAGTAAACACGCCGGCAAGTCGTCCGCCAAGTGCGACAAAAGTCCTGAGCACCGGCTCGTCCCGGTATTTTTCTTCGCCGCTTTTCGCCCAGCCGGGCAGCGGCTTGTCGGCGAGCACGAGAGCCCGCGATCCCGCCGCGATCGCCATGTTTTCGACCCGACCCTTCAGGCCCGCGCCGCGATGCTCGCGGACATCACGCGGAGGCGAAAGCATCAGCTGTCTGCCGCGCGCCGTCCGGATGATCGAGTCGGCGAGCACATGGTGCGAGGCCTGCTCCAGGGATGCCAACAGGCGCAGCAGATGGTTCGCGTCGCGTCCGGGCGCGGCTTCGATTTCGATGAGCTCGGCGCCGCCGATGGTCAAGGTCCCCGTCTTGTCGAAGATCGCTGTTCGGGCTTGCGCGAGGGCCTCCAGGGCCGTGCTGCCTTTCATCAGGATGCCGGCCCGTGCGGCTCGCGAGACGCCGCCGATGAACGCAACAGGAGCAGCGAGGATGAGCGGGCAGGGCGTTGCGACGACCAGCACCGCAAGCGCCCTGATCGGGTCGCCGGAAATATACCAGGCGGCGCCGGAAACCAGCAGAGTGGCTGGCAACAGGAACAGGGCAAAGCGGTCCGCCATGCGAATGAACGGAGATTTCGCGGTCTGTGCTGCGGCGACCATGCGCACGATCGCTGCATAAGTGCTTTCCTCGGCGAGGGCCGAAGCCCGCATGCTGAAGGTCTCGCCCGCATTGACAGTACCGCTACGCAGCATGTCGCCCGCGGTCCGTCGTTCCGGCAGCGGCTCTCCGGTCACCGCGGACTCATCGATCGAGGCTGAAGCATCGAGCAGGATACCGTCGACCGGAAGCAGTTCGCCGGCGCGTACCAGAAGGGTGTCGCCGACAACGACCTTTTCGACAGAAATCCTTTCCGTTCCGTGTGTCGATTCGCGGTGTGCGACACGCGGTGACCGGTCGGTGAGTGCCTTGAGGTTCCGCTCGGCACGGCCGCGGGCAAAATCCTCGAGCACAGTGCCGCCGGCATACATGATGGCGACCACTATCGCGGCCAGCGGTTGTCCAAGCAGCAGCGCGGCGGACATGGACACCAACGCAATTGCATCGACACCAAAGCGGCCGATCCAGAAATCACGCAGAATGGAGATGGCGAGAGCCGCCACCACGGGCAAGGTGGCCACCGTCCAGATCGTGCCGGCATCAAAGGGCCCGAGCCCGCTTCGCCAGGCTCCGATGCCGCCAGCGAAACCTAGGATCGCGATGACCAGCAATGCGCGCCGCAGAGTGGACTCGTTCATGCGATGCCTTCCGATTTGATCGATGCCCACCAATTTTCGCTGGCACTGACGGGCGTGTCGAACTCAAGCAAACAGCTAGTCCCGATAGGCTGGTGAAGACTTTGATCCAACGCAACGAACGGGCAAGATCGACAGGCGATTATCGCTACGAACAGGAGGCATAGGGGTGACGATCCGAAATCTCGAATATGCGTTCGCTCCGAAGTCGGTCGCCATCTTCGGTGCATCAGGGCGTGACGGCTCGGTCGGCCGTGTCGTGTTCGACAACATCGTCAACGGCGGCTTTGAAGGCGAGATCTGGCCGGTCAACCCGAAATATTCTGAAATTGGAAATCGGCCGTGCTACGCCAAGACTGCCGTTCTGCCTGATATTCCGGATCTCGGTGTCATCGTCACGCCGCCGGACACGGTTCCCGGCATCGTGCGCGAGCTCGGTGACAGGGGGACGCGGGCCGCGGTCGTGATCACCGCCGGGCTTACCCGCGAGAACGGCCTGCGTCAGGCCATGCTCGACGCTGCCAAGCCCACACTGTTCCGCATCATCGGGCCGAATACGGTCGGACTGATGATCCCGCCCGTCAAACTCAACGCCGGATTTGCGCATATGGCCGCCAAGCCCGGCAACATCGCACTGCTGTCGCAGTCGGGCGCCATTGCCACGTCGCTGATCGACTGGGCAGGCGATAACAATGTCGGCTTCTCCCAGATCGTCTCGCTCGGCGACATGGCCGATGTCGATGTGGGGGACTGCCTCGACATGCTGGCGGGCGACATGCACACCCACGCCATCGTGATGTATCTCGAAACCATTCCCAATCCGCGCAAGTTCATGTCGGCGGCGCGCGCCGCCGCGCGCCTCAAGCCGGTGATCGTTATCAAATCGGGCCGGCACGAGCAGGCGGCCAAGGCCGCCGCCACCCATACCGGCGCGCTGTCCGGGGCGGATCGTGTGGTCGATGCCGCATTGCTGCGCGCAGGCATCCTGCGCGTCAAAGGCCTGGCCGAGTTGTTCGATGCGGTTGAAACGACCGCCCGCTTCGCTCCGCTGGAGCGAGCCCGCGTCGGCATCGTCACCAATGGCGGTGGCGCCGGCGTGCTTGCCGTCGACCAACTTGTCGACTGCAACGGGGAACTGGCCGAACTCGCACCGGGAACGATTGCCCGCCTGGATGCCGTCCTGCCGGCCACATGGTCGCATGCCAATCCGGTCGACATCATCGGCGACGCTCCGCCTGAGCGTTACCGGGCCGCGGTCGAGGCCATCGCGGCCGATGCCGGGACCGACGTTGTCCTGGTCATGAACTGCCCGACCGGGCTCGGCTCGCCGCTCGCCGCGGCAAGCGCGGTGGCAACGCTCGCGCAGGACGGCAAGATCGGCGGCAAACCGGTCCTGACCTGCTGGCTTGGCGAACACACGGCGCGCGAAGGGCGACGTGTTCTTCAGGACGCCGGGATTGCCAGCCTCGAGACACCCGCTGATGCCGCGACGGCCGTATCCTACCTCGCCGACTGGTCGCGAGCGCAGCGGGCCCTGCTGCGTACGCCGTCGAGCCACGGCGAGGCCGCCACGAGCGGTCGAGAAGCGGTGCTTGCCCTATTCAGGCGGGTCGCCGGGGAAGGCCGGTGCATGCTGACCGAACCCGAGGCCAAGGCGGCGATTTCCGCCTACGGCATCCCGGTGCCCGAAACGATCATCGCCAGATCCCCTGCCGAAGCGGGGAAAGCGGCGAGCCGGCTTCTCAAGACATCCGAGCAGGTCGTCGTCAAGCTGCTGTCAAAGGCGATCTCGCACAAATCGGACATTGGCGGGGTGGTGCTCGGCATAGCATCCGCGGCGGCAGCCGAGGAGGCCGCCCGCTCGGTGAAGGCCCGGTTGCGCAAGCACGACCCCCAGGCCGATATCGAGGGTTATGCCGTACAGCCGATGGTGGTGCGAAAGCAGGCTCAGGAACTGATCCTTGGTGTCAGCCGCGATCCAATTTTCGGCCCGGTTCTGCTGTTCGGGGCGGGTGGCGTCGCCGTTGAAGTGACCGACGATACCGCAATCGCGTTGCCGCCGCTCGACGACGTTCTTGCCGGTGACCTGATCGGGCAAACGCGGATCGGCCGGCTGCTCGCCGGATTCCGCGATCGCAAACCCGCGGATCGGCAGGCGATCGTCGCGGTGCTCAACGGGCTGTCGCAGATGGTCGTCGACTTTCCGTGCCTCGTATCAATGGACATCAATCCGTTGCTCGCCGACACCGACGGTGTGATCGCATTGGATGCACGCATCGAGATCGAATCGGAGCGGGTGGAAGAAGCCGGGCCGAATCCCGCACTGTGCATCCGGCCTTACCCGTCAGGTTGGGAGAAGGAAATTTCGGCAGGAGGCGCTCGCTATCGTATCCGGCCGATCAGGCCGGCGGACATTGCGCTCTATCCCGAATTCCTCGGCAGGATTTCGCCCGACGATCTGCGCCTGCGGTTTCTGTCGCCGCGCAAAGGCTTCTCCGACCAGATGTTGAAGCGGCTCACCCAGCTCGACTACGACCGCAACATGGCTTTCGTCGCATTGGACACGAGCACTGGCGCGCTGGCAGGCATCAGCCGCTTGTCCTGCGATCCCGACCACGTAAGCGCCGAATACGCATTGCTGGTGCGGACGGACTTGCAGGGTCATGGTCTGGGTTGGGAGTTGCTCAGCCAGATCATCGATTATGCAAAGGCCGACGGGATCCGCTGCATCGAAGGTATCGTGCTCAGTGAGAACAGCAAGATGCTGGCAATGTGCCGTGAATTCGGCTTCTCCATCATGCGCCTTCCGTACGAGCCGGGGCTTGTCGAGGCCAAGCTCGAACTCGGTTGAGGTCGATCATCCGCAACAGTCAGGAGGCCGTGCGCAAGGTCTCGGAAGCATCGCGCTGCCAACATCTCCTCAGTTCCGCGGCGATGTCGACGGGCTTTCGATCGGAATCGGTCCTGCGCCAACTGGCCTTGCCGGCTTTTCGCTGCAATTGACGCGAGAGGATATCCACCGTTGCATCCGAGGGACCGCCCTTGCGTTCGCTGACCCGTTGCCAAAGGACGAGTGGATCCGCCTCCAGCCAGAAACCGAAGAATGGAATACCCCGGTCTCGCGCCGCCTTCTCGATCCGCTCACGATCGGCCGGTCTGTCGAAGACCGCATCAGCTACAACCGAGCCGCCCTCGGAGAGAATCAGGCCGGCGCGCCATGCCATTTCGTTGTAGACGCGGTCGGACACATCCGGTCGGTAGGCCTTGTCCGGCAGCCTGGTCTCGGCGGGGACGCCGTGCATCGCTTTGCGGATGCGGTCGCTTTCGACTATGCGCGCTCCGGGCGGCGCACCGACGTGGGCGGCGAGCGCCTCGGCAATAGTCGTCTTGCCTGAACCACTGAGGCCGCCGATGGCAACGAGCCTCGGCGGCGTTTGCTGCAGAAATGTTCGGGCCAGTTCGAAATAGGATCGGGCCTCGGCAGTCAATTTGCCGGAATCGGCGCTGCCTTCCTCGACCTGGGTGGCTGTGACATGCGCGCGCACCGCTGCGCGCACCGCCATGAAGAAAGGCAGCAGGACAAAGCCATCCTCGTCATCGGCCTCGTCGAGGTAGCGGTTCATCACGAGATTGGCGAGCTCTGGGAAACCGCGATGCCAAAGGTCCATCAGCAAGAAGGCAAGGTCGTACAAGACATCGATGCTGGCGATCTGGTCATTGAATTCGATGCAATCGAAGAGGCGAGGCTCGCCATCGAAAAGGCAGATGTTGCGCAGGTGCAGATCGCCATGACACTGGCGGATTTTGCCCGCAGCCTCCCGGCGATCCAGCAATCCGGAATGGCGCGCGAGTGCGGTGCGGAAAGCCGCGGCAAACGTCTCGATCTCCCGCTTTGTAAAAACATGGCTGGTGCCAAAGCCGGCCTCGTTGATGTCGAGCACGCCCATCAAATTGAACGAGCCGGTGCCGTTGTGGATCTTCGGCGCGGCACGATGATATCCCACGACCATGCGTGCGACGGCCGTCATCAACGCTGGCGTCAGTTCTCCTGCGGTCGCCATCCGATCAAGGAGCCTCGACTGATCAAACCGGACCATCTCGATCACCGCATCGACCATTTGGCCGGCACCATCGAAAACGAGTTTGCCGTCGACTTCGCGGGTAATGCGCCGCACGCCCAGATAAAGGCCGGGTGCGGTCTTGGCGTTGAGTTCCACCTCTTTCTCGCAAGCGGCCAGCCTTAGTGCTGGCGTCGAGAAATCGACATAGGGCAGCTTGACCGCCCGTTTGATCTTAAAGGCACGTCCACCAATCAAGAAAATTCGCGATATATGGGTCTCGATCGCTTCGACCGGTCCCGTCATGCCATAGGAGGCGGGATCAAGCAGGAACGCGATAGCGGATTGCTGCTCGTCAACGACTATGTCCGGCCTCTTCCATGCCGGCATCGTGCTGAGACTGTTTGCGCCTTGTGCTTTCATTGCTGCAACGTCTCAACATAACCGGCCAGATCATGGATCCGTTCCCTGGTGACGATTTCCCCGGCATTCGGGCCATATTTCTTCACGTCACCGGGAAGGAATTGCCGGCCCCAGACCGGCATGTCGCGATCGCCATGCGCCGGCACCATGCCGCGACCGTCGATGACGGCAAAAACGCGCCAATAGGGGAATTCGCCGCCATTGCGCCTGGAGAGGCGCGTCAGGTCGCTCGGCCGCTTCAACAACTCGTCGCCCAACGGGCCGTCGCCCTTGCCGTCTGGGCCATGGCAGACGGCGCATGAGTTCATATATTCCACCTTGCCGTTGCCGAGTTCCTGGGCGCCAGCCGCGTTGAGGGCCAATCCCGCCAGAATCGCCGCGATCAGGAATTTCATCTGCGTTTCCCCGATTGATCGACCGAAACTACAGCGTTGGCTTCCCCGCACGTTGACACGGATCAAATGCCGCCACTCCGGTGTTTGACTCAGCGCAATGAAATCACCGGGCGCCGCCGCTAATGACTGACATCACGACTGAACCTTCACTCGAAATCAGGAGTCGGCGTGACTTTCAGGACACTGCTTACAGTTACCGGGCCGAACCAGGGCGGGGGCGATCTGAAGCTCGCCGCTGACCTGTGCGAACAGATCGATGCGCACCTTTCCGTGCTCGTCCTCGAGATTGCCGCACCGCCCTCGGGTGGTGAGTATGCTGCTGTCGTCTCGCCAGCCTGGCTGGAGGAGCGGCAGGCCGAGCTGAAGAGGCTTGAGAAACGAATTTCGGATGTCGCCGCCTTTCTTTCCCGAAGTGCGGTATCGGCTGATCTGAGTGACGACTATCCCGACATTGGATGGGCCGACGACGTGATCGGGAGGCGTGCTCGCTACGCCGATCTGACCATTCTGGGGCCGGATCTGCTGGCCGGCCACACTTTGAAGGATAAGGTCATCGAGGGCGTCTTGTTCTCATCGGGAAAGCCCATGCTCGTGGTTCCCGAGGGCTCGCGGCCAACGCTGACACCGAAACGCATCCTGGTCGCATGGGACGCTCGCCTTGAGTCATCGCGCGCTGTTCGCGAGTCGCTGGATCTGCTGAAAGGCGCCGATGACGTGCGCCTCGTGATGGTCGATCCGTTGGAGGGCGAATTCCATCACGGGGCCGAACCGGGGGCCGATGCCGCGACCTATCTTGCCCGGCACGGCGTGAAGGTTACGGTTGACCGGCTGCCGAGCTCGAACCATTCGGTTGCCGAAGTGCTTCGCCAGCATGCCGGCGACGTTGCGGCCGAGCTGATGGTCATGGGTGCCTACGGTCATTCCCGGTTGCGCGAACGCGTTTTCGGCGGCGTCACCAAGTCGATGCTTGAGGGGCAATCGCTGCCGGTCTTGATGGCGCGGTAGCGGTTCGCACGAGGAAAAAGCGGGCCGGTGCGGTTTGCGCCGGCCCGCTCCCATTCTTGAAGGGTCGCGTATCTACTCGCTCGCCTCTCGCCCGGAGACCTGCTCGATCAGAATCCGGAAGAAAACATGCGGTGCATTGTCGGCAGCGGGAGGCGCGACCGGCTTGAGTGAGCCGGGTTCCCACCAGTCGGTGTGCTTGCTCAACACAGACCAGGCATGATCCCGCTGAAGCTTGTACCCGATACGATCCGGCAGCTCTTCATATCGACCATCGACAATGACGCTTCTCCATCCTCGGCCCTGCCCGTGTTCGTCGACCTGGACCGACACCAGCGGATTGGCCCGCATCCATTCGATTTTTTTGCCTGGCATGGAAAAAGCATAAAGATGAGCATCCGAATGGGCATAGTAGAGGGGCACGACGTAGGGCTGCCCGTCCTTCGCGCATGCCAGGCGGCCAACACGATTGGCCGTCAGGATTTTCGTGCATTCCAAGGCAGAAAGCGTGCGGACCAGCATCAATGTGATCTCCTGTTCTTCTCTGCCGCCGACCCGTCGCCCACCATATGGCGCTTGCGGGTCTTGTACAGCCGGCCAGCCTCATCCAGCGCGGCTGTCACTTCACTGTCGGAAAGCTGCGGGAACCGCAGGTAGTGATAACCCAATGCACGGAACCGCCCTGGCTGGCTAAGACATACCACGCGATCGGCCTCCGTCGCCAAATCGGCCAATGTATCCGGAGGAGACACCGGAACCGCCACGATGATCTCCCTGGGCGCCCGGTGCCTGAGCGCGCGTATGGCGACTTTCATGGTCGTTCCGGTTGCTGCCCCGTCGTCGACGAGGATCACCGTTTTACCTCCTACTGACAACGACCTGCGATTACCCTTGTAGGCGAGGCGCCGACGTTCGAGTTCCGGGCGTTCGAGAGCGACCAGCGAGGCAAGTTCGGCATCGTCGAGCGCATAAGCCTCGACGATCTCCCGGTTGAGCACGACGTCGGGTGGATTGCCATCCACGACAGCGGCTACCGCCAGTTCCGCGTTGCCCGGGGCACCGACTTTGCGGACGACGAGTACGTCGAGAGGCGCGCCCAGGGCTTTGGCGACTTCGGCGGCGACAGGAACCCCACCGCGAGGCAGCGCGAGAACGACCGGCTGGCAAAGATCGAGCCCGGCCAATTCGATGCCGAGTCTCTCTCCTGCCTGCTTACGGTCGCGAAACATTGTTCAATCCGCCGGCCAGAGTTCGCGAAGGGACTTCTTCATCGAGTTTCTCACCTGAGTGATCTCACCATGCGATATATGGCGATCGAGCAGCTTGAACACCGCCCTGATGGCGACGTCGAAATCGACGTCGTCATCGTAGCCGAAGCTGTTCCTGACGCAGAGGACAAAATCACGCTTCTTGCGCTCATGCCCAGGCGCCGATGGGGCCCAGCCCTCGAAGTATATGCCGCGAATCAAAACGGGCAGTTGCGCCGAGAAATCGGCCGTTTCCGCCGGCGGCAACCAATCTCGCATCGCGTGCAGAACGGACCTTAGAAGCCGGCATGCACTTGGCTCGCTCCAGCGGAGATCAGCGGCGAGCTCTTTTACCCACTGCTGTGCCTGCTGCGCAGCGTGGGTGAAGCCGGAAAAAGAGGTGTGGGACATGTGGCTCATGGTTCTACTCCCTAAAATTCAGAGGAAGCCGAAATGGATGAAGACGACTGAGCACATGGCCGCTTCAGCCTCCGGCCTTCGCCATGATCAGCGGAACGATCCGATCGCTCTTCGCAACAACGGGCCGTCCTGCCGAGCCGTAGGGAATGCCGAGCGCATCCCAGGTCTCGACCAGCGCGTCCTGCAGCTCGGCGATCAGCGCATCGGAATGGAACGGTGTCGGCGTGATGCGCAGACGTTCGGTGCCGCGCGGCACGGTCGGGTAATTGATCGGCTGGATGTAGATGCCGTGCACGCCGAGCAGGCGGTCGCTGGCCATCTTGCAGAGTTCGGGATCGCCGACCAGCACCGGCACGATATGGGTTGGCGAGTCCATCACCGGCAGGCCGGCGG
>NZ_NSFW01000023.1:0-136070 GCF_002294905.1 Mesorhizobium sp. WSM4308
TCGGGTTGCCGACCGTACCGCCCGTCACCGCCGTCACCGTGCCGGGCTGGTCCGCACCGACATGGTCGTTCGCCAGAACGCCATTGGCCGCGTTCGCCACGATCGCCGCGCCGCCTTCCGTCGCGGATTGACCGTCATTCACCGCAACCGGTATGTCGTCGTCGACATTGACCTGAACCGTTGCGCTCGCCTGGCTGCCGTCCGTATCGGTGGCGACCACATTGATGCCGGTCAGGTTGATGACGTTCTGCCCACCCGCGTCGGGATGCGGGAAGTTGTCGAGCAGCGTCACATTGACTGTGGCGAACCCGTCGGTGCCCGCCAGGATCGGCAGCGACGATGCGACCAGGTCGATATGGATGGCATCGACGCCGTTGATCGAACCGGTGATCTGCGTCGGGCCGACGAGCGTCCAGACGATGTCGGCGCCGGCAACCCCGTTGACGTCCGCCGTGATTCCGGCGACCGACGTGAACGCCATCCCGGTGATGTTGTCCGAACCGGCATGGAACGATACCGTTCCGCTGCCGTCCTCGACATTGGTCGCGGGCGCGCTGCCGGTGGCATTGACGGTGCCGAGCCCTGCCTCGTCCACGGTGATGATCGCGTTCGTCAGCACCGACGGGTCAACCCCGTCGCTGATGGTGATATTCAGCGTCGTCTGCGAGGTGTCGCCGTCGCCGTCCTTCAGCGTGTAGGTGAAAGTGTCCGTCACCGGCGAAGCGTTGCTGATGTTGGCATTGGCAACGTAGCTGTAGGTCCCGTCCGCGCTCAGCGTCAGCGTGCCGTACTGGCCAACGACATGGAATTCTCCGCCCACCACCGTCGTCGCCCCGGCGCCGGTGACGCCACTCACCGAAGCGCCATCGGCGCCCTTAGTGTCGGCGCCAGCCGGATTGCCGTCGCTGCCAAGCCCGGCAATCACGTTGCCGTTCACCGTGCCGCCTTCCGTAACGCTGTCCGTATCGGCAACCGCCGTCGGCACGTCGTCGATGATAGCGACGGCAAAAGTGGTACTGGCCGAATCGCCGTCAACATCCGTAACCGTGACGCTGAAATTGTCGGGAACCGTGTCGCTGGGATCAAATCCGGTTGTCTGATCGGGATGGGTGACCGAATGGGTGACCGTATAATCGTAGTCGATGTGGCCGGTGTTGGGATCGAAGGAAAGGATCGTGATGTAGCCGAACTGGCCTGGAATCTGCTGGCCGGCAGCGGTGACGGCGACGCCGTTGATGACGATTGACCCGACCCCATCCGGCGCGTTGACACTGATCGATCCGACCCCGGAGGTTTCCGCACTACTCGGCGCGTTGCTACCCGGCGACTGTGACGGGCCGCCGTTGAGGCCGGTTTCACTGGCCGCCTGGTCCGGGGTGAGCAATGACGTGGCCACCACCGAAACCGGCCTGTCGACCAAAGACGGGAACAGCTCGCGATGATCCGGCTGACCGAACGCCAGATCCGTTGGCGGCAATAGCGCCGAGAGACCGAATCCGTCGCCGATACCGCCGGGCGGAATCGAGAAGTCTCCGCCGGCACTCGAGGGTGAACCGCCAGCGCCTGCCGATATCGATCCGTCGGCGCCGAAGGCGACGTCGACATGACTTGCTTCCAACGCCGCGATCAAGGCAACGCGCGGCACTTCGACATCGCCGATGATGAAGGTCGGCACGTTGAGGGCGCCGTCCTTGATGACGATCACCGAACCGTCCGCCTGCTCGAGCACGAGGTTATGGCCGTCGACCTTGATGTTGTCGATCGAGACGTTGGCCGGAAGCTTCACCACATGGTTGGCGTCGGCCACATATTCGTGCGGCGCGGCTGCCGCCGGGGCCTTGGCCTCCGCGGGTGCTTCCGGTTTGACGGGCGTGCCGTTGCCGACATCGACGGGAACCGGTTCAGCGGCGGCCGGGGCGGCCTTTTGCGCCGGGCTGGCCTCCGCGACCTGCATCTGCGCCTGCGACGGCAGGCCGTTATGTTGAGAGTGCTCGTCCCAGGAATGAGAGACGGTGTCCAAATCGTTACTGGTGGTCATAGCCAAACCCCTCCGGCATTTCCCGGAAAGAGACATGGGCCACTTCTACTTTGCAACTGTCCTGCAATCCGTTTCATATATCCTGGTATGCAGGCTTCGGCATTTTTTATGCGTGGTAAACTCGAAACATATAACCTGATATACATTGGCCAATGTGCAATCCGCTTGGCGGGGTCTGGCTTTGGCCGCTTGGTAAACAGAAGTATAAATTTGTATAAAATTTTACACAAAACAACTGACATGAAGTACAGAAAACTTATCCACCTTCATTTCCAATAATTTGAGACGAGATTGGTAGCGTCCACAGTCAAAGGTGGGCGTTATGACAAAAGAAAAATCTGCCCTGGGGGCAACCGGGCTCAAAGCGCTGCTGCTGGCAATCGGCATTTTCGGCCTGTCGCATCCATCGCTCGCCAGCACGTTCCCAGCCGGCGCCGATCGTGTCGATTCGCTGCTGGCGAACGTCGAAACGCCTCCTGCCCTCGGTGGCATTTCGCTGCTGCGGCCGCAGCCTTGGCAGCCGGCCTCGGCCTACAGGATAGGCATGGTTCTTGGCAGCTACGGTCCAGCCGCCAGCGATCAGGAAACCGGCCTTTCGGCGGTGCAAGGCAATGCCGGTATCGATCCCATCCAGACGGCGGCGATCATTCCCGGCGTGTTCGGATCGGTTGCGCTGTCCATGCATAATTTTCCGGTCTCCGCGCGTTGGGCGCCGGTCTACAAGGCAATCGTCGACTGTTCCGCGGGCACTGCGTGCGACGGCAAAAACAGCATCTTCACCGCGATCGTCAACGCCGCCTCGGTCAAGCGGTTTGTGGACAAGCTATCCTTCGTCAACTCGAGCATAAATCACGCGATCGCCTACAAGAAGGACAGCGTGGTTTACGGCAAGCTCGACTACTGGGCCAAGCCTTCCGAAATTCTCGAGCGGCGGGCGGGCGACTGCGAGGATTTCGCCATTCTCAAGATGGCGGCGCTGCTGCGTGCCGGCATTCCGGCGCAGAGCATGTCGCTCGTCGTCCTGCAGGATCGCAAGCGCGGTTTCTTTCATGCCGTGCTGTCGGTCAGCACCGGCAGCGGCGTCTTCATTCTGGACAGCCTGAGCAACGTCGTCTCGCGCGACAGCGATCTTCCAGACTACGTGCCATTGTACTCGTTCAGCACCGACCGCGCGTGGATCCACGGCACCAGGCCCGGCGCGGCCCAGGTCGCCGATATCAAGGGCGGACTTGCGACGGTCGCACCTGGCGAGGGCCTGCAGCCATAGCATAGCCAAGCGAAGCACCCGGTTCGGCACGCCTTCGCTCTCGTGTCGTCTCCCCGGAACTGGGGTCACTTTCGGGCGATAGGCACTAGCCGCCGAAAACGAAGGCCATCAGCAGCTCCGGTTCGAGCACCGGCGCTCGCACCGCATTCAATTGCCCCCGGTAGCGGCGGTCGCCCGCGCCGATGACGAAACCGGTGGCGACCGGCGTTTCGCCATTGGCGTCGAGCCGCGCGAATATGTCAGCGACATTGAGATCCAGGGCAAGCTTCAGGTCGTGGCGCGCATCTTCGCTTGGCGCGACCGGCAATTGACGCCTGACCAGTTGCTGGAACGGCGCGTTGAAAGTCAGGATCCTCTTCGACGATGAGAGCGCAAAAGCCGGCGACGGGCAGGCGACCAGAATGGCGTTGATCGTCTTGATCGACGCAAGCCTTCGCAAGGTCTGGTTTTCGTCGGCCAGTCCGCGCATGCAGGCCACCCGGATTGCCGATGTCAGGTTTCCTGTGTGGGCATGGCTTTCGGCGATCTCGTCGATCAGCATGCCGATCGTGCATTTGCGGCTTTCGGCCATCTGCTTCAGCGTGGTCCAGAATGCCCGCTCCAGACGAATGCCGCGTCGCGTGCCGCCACGCGCCACAACCCGGAATTCCAGCTCGAAATCCTCAGTCGCCATGGGTGGCAGCAGCCGCTCGCGATCGGCGGCGGGAGAGCTGATGTTATCGTTCACTCATTGCCTCCTCGCGTGCCTTGTTGATCGGCTTCAGCAGATAGGTGAGGATGGTCTTGCGTCCGGTCTTGATATCGACCGAACAGATCATGCCAGGGATGATCGAATACGTCTTGCCATCTCGTGTCAGCGTTGACCTCTCGGTTGCGACGCGCACCTGATAGTAGGGCTCGCCCGTCTTCTGGTCGACCAGGCTGTCGGCGGTGATGTTGGAGACCTTGCCCTCGATGCCGCCGAAGATCGAGAAATCATAAGCGGTAATCTTGATCAGCGCGTCCTGGTCCGGCCGGATGAAGGCAACATCGCGCGGTGAAACCCGCGCTTCGACCAGCAGGGTCTCGGATGTCGGCACGATCCCGGCCACGACCGCGCCGGGCTGCACGAAGGCGCCGACCGTGTTGATGTCAAGCGTGTTGACGATGCCGTCGACAGGCGAGCGGATGTCCGTGCGCGCCACCTTGTCGGTGGCGCCGCGTATGGTCTCATCGACGACCGAAAGATCGGCCAGCGCCTGGGTCAGGTCGCTCAGCGCCTCCTGTTGCAGCTGCAGGCCGAGTTCGTTGACTTGAAGCTGGGCTTCGGTGATGGCCGCCTTGGCCTTCTTGACGGTTTCACCGGCGAGGTTCAGCTGCCCATGCAGTTCGGTCTGCTCCCGCTCGACGCGGATCTGCTCGGTCCTGGCCATCAGCCCCTTCTTGACCATGGATTCGACCAGCGCCGTTTCCCGGTCGCTGACTTCGAGGTTCTTGGTGAGGCGATCGAGATTGGCGTTGGCTTCGTCCAATTCGTTCAGGCGCTGATCGAGGCGCGACTTGAGGACCGACAGCTTGACCTGGAAGTTGTCACGGCGCGCAACGAGCAGCTTCTGCTCGTTGTCGCAGATTTCCGGCGCGACCTTCTGGATTTCGGCCGGACAGGGAAATGGACCGTCGATATTGCCGGTCTGCTCGAATTTCAGCCGTGCAATGCGCGTCTGGAGCGCCCGTGCCTTGGCCTGTTGCTCGCCGAGGCTGGACGTGTTCATCGTGTTGTCGAGGCGGATGATGAGATCGTTCTTCTTGACGATCTGCCCGATCTTCACGGCAATTTCCTGAACGACGCCCGGCTCGCTGGCCTGGATGATCTGGGTCTTGGAAGCCGGTATGACCTTGCCTTCGCCGCGCGCGATTTCGTCGACCTCGGCAAAGGACGCCCACGCGACGGAAGACACAAAGAGTGCCCCTATGATGAACAAGGACGCCGACGCGAAAAGCGGCGGCCGGTCTTCCCTTGCAAGCATGTCCTAACCCCAACGCATTGAATGCGTTCAATAAGTCTGTTTTTCAGGTGCTTGTTTTCTGCAGCGCCTGTATCACTTGGTCCTTTGGTCCATCGGCAACGATCTTGCCTTGCTCGATGACGATCAGACGGTCGGCCAGTTCGAGCATGCTGAAGCGATGGGTTGAAATGATCAGCGTCGTGTTCCTGTCGAAAGCCACTTTGAGCTGCTTGATCAGCTGCCGCTCGGAAGCCAGGTCCATCGAACCCGACGGCTCGTCCAGGAAGACGATTTTCGGTCTGGTCAGCAACAGACGGGCAATCGCCATCGTCTGCCTTTGGCCACCCGAGAGATTGGTGCCGCGCTCGCCGACATTCATGTCGTAGCCACGCGGGTGACGGGAGACGAAATCGTCGACGCCGGCAGCCTTTGCCGCTTCGACGATCTGCTCATCGGTCGCCTCCGGACATGCCATCAGGAGGTTTTCCTTGATGGTGCCCGAAAACAGATCGTTGGCCTGCGCGACGATCCCGACCGCGGCGCGAACCTCCGAAGGGTGGTATTGGCGGATGTCGATCCCGTCCAGCAGCAGCTCGCCTGACGTCGGCAGGAAGAGCCTGCCGATCAGCCGGCCCATCGTTGTCTTTCCCGAACCTATGCGGCCGATGATGCCGATGCGCTCACCTGGCTTCACCGAGAAATTCAGACCGGTCAGGACCTCGTTCTCGGAGCCCGGATAGACAAAACCGACATTCCTGAACACCATGGCGCCGTTGCGAATGGGCCGGTTGACGAAACCCACCGTATCCGGGCGATCCTCCGGCTGCGCCATGATCGAGTTCACCATGCGCAAGGAGAGCATGGCCTGGCGAAGCCTGGACAAGGTGATGGCGATCTGGCCGAGTGGAGACACCGCCCGGCCGGCCAGCATCACGGTGCCGATAATGGCTCCGGTGGAGACGTGTCCTTCCGAGAAGGCGTAGGCGCCTGCCACGATCAGGGCGACGGTGACCATTTGCTGGATGGCCTGCGTTATGTTGCCGGCCGCCGCCGAAAGCTGCTTGATCTTCTCGGATGTGTTGGACGCGTTCTTGGAGTGCTCTCCCCATTTTCGCAACAGATACGCCTCGGCCCGCAGCGACTTGATCGTCTCCAGTGTGGAGATGGATTCGACCAGCAGGGCCTGCCGCTGCGAGGCCTCGTTCATGGAGGCCGCGACACGCTTGCCGATGCGCCGTTGCGTGATCAGCCCGACGATCACGGAAGCCACGAAGGCCAGCGCCGGTATGATGACCAGCCATCCGCCAATCGCATAGATGACCAGGAGAAAGACGAACACGAAGGCGGTGTCGATAAACACGCTTATGGTGTTGGACGTGAAGAATTCGCGCACGAATTCATACTGTGTCACCCGATTTGCATATTCGCCTGTCGAGCCTGGCCGCGCCGACAGGGACGAGTTCAGCACTTTCTCGAACAGCAAATAGGAAATGCGCAGATCCGCCTTGCGCCCGGCATAGTCGATGAGGGACGCTCTGGCGGTCTTCAGGAGCAGGTCGAACAGGATCACCGCGGCGATGCCGATCGACAGCACCCACAGCGTCGATATCGCCTTGTTCGGCAAGATCCTGTCATAGACGTTCATAGTGAAGATCGGCGAGGCGATGGCCAGCATGTTGATGAAGATTGCCGCCAGGATAACCTTCGAATAGGTGCGCCAGAACGGACCCATCGTCCCCGTCAGCCAATGTCGCCGCTCGATCTTCGGCGCCGAACCTACATTCATCCCTTCGGCAGTGTTGGCGTATGTGATCGAGAAGGAAACGCCGCCACTGATGTAGCTGGCGGCCAATTCGGATTTCGTGATGGTTACGCGGCCGTCTTCCTGGGGAGCGGTCGTGAATGCGCCGTCCTCCGTTTCGGCCAGCAGGGCAACCGGCAATTGACTGACGCGAAACACGATGGCGGGGAGGTCGATGCGTCCCCGAAGAAACTCGCGATGGCTGAATTCGGTGATTTCGAGGCCGATGCGCTCGGCAATATGCCGGATGGCTTCGATGTCGATATGCATGTCCGACAGCGGCACGCCGGCGAACAGCACCGTTTGCGCGCTCGGCCTGCCGAGATACCCGGCAACGGCCGAGAAGCAGGCCTTGAACGCCTCCTTCGGGGAGAGGATGTTAGGTTGCTGGTTCACGATCTGCCCTTAGGGACTTTCGATCGGTCCTTACATTCGCTTACTTTTTCCTGACCGGTGCCAGGATATCGAATGGCAGGTCGTTCTTCTGTTCCGACGGCGTGCGCGCATAGGTTTCCGTGTCGGCCGTTTCCGGTGCGCCGAACTCGGTCCGCGCATAGGCCGCGGCCTGTTTTGGCGGGCGGATGTCCATCGTTTTCAGCAACTGGCCGGTGGCCGCGAGAAGCCGGTATTGGGCAAAGAGAGAGGCGAAGGATGCTGTGTCGGCCAGTGTCGCCGTGTTGAAACGCGTATTCTGCGCATCCAGCACATCGAGCAGCGAGCGCTGCCCGACCTTGAATTGCTCGCGATAGGACGCGACCAGCTTCTCGTTGGAAGCGGCCTGCAGCTTCAGCGTCTTTGCCAGGTCGGCTTGCCGGAAGCGGCGATCCCACGATGTACGAACGGCTTCTTCGATTTCCCGCAGCACCTGGTGCTGCGCAAGCCGCTGCTCGCTGGTGCGGCGGATCTGCTCTTGCTCATTGGCCTTGTCGATGCCGCCCCTGTAAAGGTTCCACCGCAGCACCAGGCGTGCCTGCAGGTCGGATGTGTCGCCATTGTCACCGTCGATGTCATACCCAGCCCGAGCGACGCCTTCGGCGACGACCGAGGGGCCGTATTTCGCGCGAGCCGCATCCACCAGCGAGGCCGCGGCGGCGATATCGCTGTTGGCCATATGGACGCGCGGATTGCTCTCCCGCGCAAGGCCAATCGCATCGTCCAGCGATCTTGGCAGCGCGCCGGAAACATCGACCGGCCTCGATGCATTGGTCAACGGCTTCCCGACGGTCTTGAAGAACCGGATCCTCGAGGCCTCCAGCTCCTCCGACGCTTCCTGCATGCGGGCCTTGGCCGCGAACAGGCGCTCTTCGGCCTGTTGCCGGTCGGCCTCGTTCAACCCGCCGCCAGCAATGCCTTCCTGGATGTCGTGGAGGATTGCTTGGTGGAAGCCCAGGTTCTTCTTTGCCTCTGCCACGATCGAAGCCTGAAGCATGTATTCGAGGTAGTCCTGGACAACCGAGAGTCCGATGAATTCAGACCGCTCCAGCACACGAAACGACGCGCCGTCGACGCGCGAGGCCTGGCGGTTCAATTCGGCCCGCCTTGCGCCGCTGTCGTAGAGCGTCTGCGAAACCGTCAGATCGGTTTCCGCGGGATAAAGTGCGTCATGCTCTATCGAGAGCGCGCGCCGGGAGGAATTGTCGAGACGGCGAGCCCCGGCCGACGCTTCCACGTCGACGCTGGGAAGATAGAGGCCCTTGGCCTGACGCAGCTCGAACTCGATTGCTTCGCGATTTTCTATGGCTTGGCCGATTTCGGGATTGGATTCGACGGCGACCGCCATCGCTTCCTTGAGCGTAAGCGCACTCGCACTTGCGCAGGTCAGCATCGAAGCCGCCATCAAAAGACCAAGGCCCTTGCCCACAGTCGAGATGCTTCTCGTATTCATTTTAACCCGCCCCAACATTTCCCCTGCGCCCTTTTGCCGGCGCTGATCCAAGCCTGACCTTGTCTCAGGCGACTATCCAACAATTTCAAGAAAATATGTGAGTTATTATTAATATAGGGGAGCCTGAATCGCTCATCTGAGCCATAAGGTTGGGAAATGTAGCAAAAATGGCACAAAAATGGGTTGGCTGCGGCTTCAGCCAATCGCCGCCTTTTGTGGAAAAGTCCAGGCGCACATACGGCTCGATGCCGGCAGAATCGTATGAAGCCTGCATGGGCCGGAAGGCAGCCGCGGAAATTTGGCGGCGTTCGGCCAAGATCATGCGACCACGGCATGAACGGCCGATACTGAATTGAGGACTGCCCGAATGAACTGCCAAGCACGGCCATAGTGGCGCCCTCGCGTTAAGCCTCGGTCAATCTCTGCAATCTATGCTGATGCCAGATTGTCGAGGTTAAAATGAAGCGCAGGCCGATACTACTCTTCGCTTTTCCGGCTTTCATCCTGGTGGTTTTGGCCTGCGAGCGAATGGCGACCATGCTGCTCGGGAGCTATCCCGCCAGCCCCGCCATGTGGAGGATCTGGCTTGAACTGCGCCCCTTGTCGGCGATGTTCTGGCAACAGATCGACCCGTATCTCCACGGTTCGATGGCCCTGGATGCCGTCATCCTGGTTGCCGCGGCACTGGTGTTCTGGAGCGCTTGCCGTGTGAGACCGGCGGCCGCCTTCTTCCTGGCCAACCACGTCGCCTTGCTCTTTGCCGGACTGATGATCGCGTCCAGCAGTCATTCGGAGACGGCGAGCACGGTCGCGGCATTTCCGATGTCCAACGGCCTCCAATTCGCCCTGAAGATCGATTTTACCTGGCAGAACAGCCTGGTGCTCGTTCTGGGCTTCGCGGCCTGCGCGTACTGTCACGTCGCGTTCCTTCGCGAGACGCGACTGCGCGGTGAGGCTCTGGCCCTGCGTCTCATGACTTTGGGACGGGATCTTTAGTCTGGCATGGGGCGTTTCGAAAACGTCCGGACGTCGGCAACCGCATGAGGCTCGGCTCCGTCCGGCTTCACCGGAACCCGAAACGCCTCAATTGATCTTGCGATAATAGACCTTGCCGTCCGGCGTTTCCGTTCGCTGGTAGGCGGGGTTCGGGCCAGGGGGCGCGGCGGCAACCCTTCTCTTGGGTGGCCGCGGCGTATCGGCAATTGCAGGTTCCGCCGCGACTTCGGTGTCCGGAGAAGCTTCCGCCACGGTACTCGTCGTGACGACGGGCTCCGGTGCGCCCGAGACGTCAGCGTCGCGCGCCGAGGGCAGGTTTTGTTGCAACCGGGCTATGCTGCCGTTGATTTCGTTGAAATTGCCCTGCAATTGGCTGTCCAGCTTTTCGAACCGGCTCTGAAAACCGTTGTTGACCGTGTCGAGCCGGGCGACGATCCGCTGCTCGAACGCGCCGAGCTCCTCGAGACGTCCCTCCACGGTGCGCAGGTCGCTGATGCCGCGATAGAGGTAGATGGCGGCGGTTGCGTTCAGTACGGCAAACAGGGTCAATCCAACGCCGACGACGACCGCCAGCCGCGACCGGCTCGCATCCCTGCCGAGCAGTTGCGGTTCAACCGGCTCGGCCGAGACAGTCGGTACATGCGGGTCGCTGATCGTCGTCATTGAACCACCACCTTGGTGCCAACTGGCACGCGCTTGAAAAGATCGATCACATCCGTGTTGGTAAGGCGAAAGCAGCCCGACGTGCCATCGAATCCCACGCCCTTGGGATCGTTGGTGCCATGGATGCGATAGAGCGTGTCGCGTCCGTCCCGAAGCAGATACAGCGCCCGCGCGCCCAAGGGGTTATAGGGACCCGAGGGCACCAGCTCCGGCAGTTCCGGTTGGCGGGCGCGCATTTCCCGGGGTGGGCGCCACTGCGGCCATTCCGTCTTGGCACCGACCTTCACCACCCCGGTCCAGCCAAATCCGTCACGCCCGACGCTGATCTGGTAGCGCAATGCCTGGCCCTGGCGGGTCACCAGGTAAAGTGCCTTCTCGCTCTTGCGGATGATGATCGTTCCCGGCTGTTCGGTGGTCGCGAAGGCAACCGCCTTGCGCAGGCTGGGCCCCATCGCCGGCAGCGGCGGCCGATCCGAAAGCCCCGACCGCGCCTCGGCGAAGCCCTGGGCGGACATCGCCAGCACCAGGCCAAGCACGCAGGTGCCGGCCAGCCTGGGGACAAGGCCTTCTCTACCGGGCAGCGTCATCGAGCCGCTCTTTGAACATCTTCTTCAGATCCTTGTTGAAGCGCGCCCTGCCATCCACTTCGGAGGGCAGGATCGCCCGGTTCAAGGCATCGGTCAAAAGAGCGTTGTCCAGCGCGACCGATTTGATGTGCGGCGCCTTGAATATCTTTTCGAGCTCGCTGCGCGAAAAATGGTTCCCGAACCATTTGCGCTTGTGCTTGTTGGCGACGAGCGTGATGCTGACCGCATTGCCGCGCAGTTCGCGGATCTTCTTGTAGAGCCGCTTGCCTTGCCGCAGCGAAGCGACGTTGAGTTCGAAGACGATGAAGATCTCGTCGCTGGTCGACAGCACCGAATTGTGCCAGGGCGTTTCGATATTGGGCAGGTCGATGACGATGTCGTCGAAGCGGTAGGCGACGAGGTCCAGGAGCCGGAAGACGAAATCGCTGCCGTGCGGCTCGAAGGGCAGTTGCGGCCTCTCGAACGCATAAAGGGTGAGACCGGAAGGGCGCGTGAGCTTGATGACATCCATCAGCTCGACATCCAGCCTTTCCGGCTGATTGATAATGCCCGCCAGATCGAACTGGTTGAACAGATTGAGATAGGCGCCGCAATTGGCGCTCTGGAAGTCGAGATCGACCAGGCAGGTCGAAGCCGCGCGCTCAGCCGATTTCGAGGCGAGGAATTCGGCCGCCGAAAGCGCCAGCGTCGTGGCGCCGGCGCCGCCGCTGGCGCTGATGAAGGTGATGATCCGGCTTTTGGTGCCCTGGTTGCCGGTATCGTGGAAGGTCACCGCATTGAGCAGTTCCTTGCCGTCGAGCGGCTTGTGCAGCCAGTCCGAGGCATTCATGCGCACCAGCACCCGCGTCTGTTCCGACGTCAGCTCATCGGAAACCGCGATCAGCGGCACCGTCGCCCACAGCGCGCGCGCCTCGACGATGCCGGGCCTGCCGAGCAGCTCGCCGCCGCCGAGATCGAGGATGACGATGCCGGGACGCATATCGGCGGGCGGACCTTTGAGAAAATCATCCGTCTCGGAAACCCTGACGTCATAGATCGCCAGCGCATCGAGCCGCGTCGCCACCTCGCGCTTGAAATTCGGATCCGACGAGAACAGCGCCACCTGCTTGCGCTTGGTCGGAGTAACCTTGGTGTTGATGGCGTTCATGGCCAGATGCTCTTCAGATCTTCGCCCGTGACCGTGCTCAGCATGGAGGGCATGTTGATGTTGGCGAAACCCATCAGTCCCTGCAGGAAGAAGAACTGGAAGGTCCTGTTCTGCAGGCTGACGGTGATTGTCGGCACCGGACCGCTTAGCCGGGTCTGATAGCCAAGGCCGGTGGCCGAATAAGTGACGACGACGTTGCTGCGCAGCAAGCCCGGGAAGAAGTGACACATGCCGGGCCGCTGGTTAGTGGCCAGATTGGGACAGGCATCATCATTGGTGTTTGCGGTGTCACCACGAAAGATGCGACTGAAATTGGCGGCGCTGAAGCCGCCGCCGTTGCTGCAGCCGCCCGTGCCGGCGGTGTAGGTACAGACGAAGGGACCATACGCGCCGGCGACAATCGGGGCGCCGGGAGACGAGATCGGACCCGCGGTCGCGAGGTTGGTTGCAACCGCATCCGATATCGACGCCAGCCGGGCGCCGACTTGAACCGCCTTGGTGGCCGCATTCCATTGATAGAACGCATAGCCGAAATCGACGAACCCCAGGACAAGCGAGAACAGCAGCGTCGATACGATGGTCATTTCCACCATCGCCGCGCCGTCTTCCGATTTTGCGAAACGCTGGATCATGATCAGAACCGGATCAACCGCTCGTCGTGGGAGCCCTGAAGCGTGATCGGCCCGATGCCGATGAAAGACAGCATCCCGACACCGGTGTATGGGTAGGTACCGGACGCGCGGACGGTGCAGACTTGTGCGGTGGTGGCGCGATATTGGGTAACGCCGCCCGCCACGGTATCCTGGCAGGAGTTGTTGGTGGTCACGGTGACATTCGATGTCTGCCAGCCGCTGACGCGCGGAGTATCGGTTACTGCGCCGTTAACAACGGTTACGGATGGCTTGCCGTAGACGGCGATGTTCGCGGCAATGGTGGTACAGTCGATCGCCGCCAGCCCGGAGTCGGTATACAACTGACTGTTGCAGCGCGCGGCATAGCGAGCGGCGTCTGTAAGCCCGGCCTCCATCAGCAGCTTGTCATGGATCAGGTTGCCGAACTCGAACACTCCCGCCGACAAAACCAGCATCAGCGGCGTGATCAGTGTCATCTCGACAATCACCGCGCCGCGTTGATCGTGACGAAATCGATCAAGATATCGGGACAGCATCTTGAACATCGCGGTCACCGGTAGAGCTGCGCTTCGTCGCGCAGGTAGTTGTCGAGCGTACCGTTGCCGCCCTTGCCGGTGATGTCGACCAACTCGACGTAGATATTCTTCCCGTCCTTGATAGGCTCGGTGATGAAGAAGCTGCCGAACCTCCTCACGGGAATCCCCGTCTGGCGGCCGCTGAAATTCGTGCCCGAAGCCTGAAGCGCATTGCAGTCCAGGATTGCGCCGTAAAGCAACCGGCGGTCAGGCGTCGAGATCGGGGTGCCTGCCGCCGCAGGCGGGATACCCGTTTCGCCACCGACTGAAGGATCCTGATAGATGTTGTTGTCGATCTCGTAGCGATACACCTCATAACGGGTCGGGAGATTGGCGCCGGTTCCCGATAGAGCCGCTGGCACGGCACGTGTGGGATGATTGGCGGCCCAGTAGCGCGCGAAATTCCAGTCACCGTCGCCCATGCGGCCGCCCATCATGGTGCAGTTGCCGGCGATCTGGCACGAATCGCGCTCAAGCCCGACACCCTTTGTCGGGTCTGTTTCGTAGTCGACCTTGTTGCTCGCGACGAACTGGCTGCCGTTCGTGGCACCCTTGCGCACATTGACCCCAGGTCCGTCCGAGTAGTTCGACGAATCGATGCCGAAGCGCGAGTTGATGCCATTCTCTACAGGCCCGGCATTCTGTCCTGGCTCCGTATCGACGCCGTCACGCGAATAGCAATTCTGCGGCTTGGAGTCGGCGAGCATTTTTTCGAGCTGATTGGCACCATTGCCAAACGGCGAAGCCAGGAAAGCGAAGTTGCCGGGAAAGTAAGATCCGTCGCCGCGCAGCACGATCTGGCGGCGGCGGTATTGCCTGGTTTGTGCCGCCTGTTCCAGCGTGACGCCGCCGGTGATGGATGTGTCCTCATATGGGTTGCACATGAAAACGGGCGTGTAATCGCAGACGCCCGACGTGAATCCGGCGACCGCCGAGGCAGCAACGTTGAAGCCGTTACTGGCCGAATTGCCAGTTAGAAACGAGGCGGGGAAAATCGCGGCGAAACCGGTCGGTGCCACCTTCACTTCAACGAACGCGGTTTCATCTTCGCCGATGGATTGCGTTGCATTGGCATAATTTGCGCTGGTGACCGGAGCTCCGTCCGATGCAGGTAAGCTCTTGAGGAAACACCACGAAATGTTGCCGGCGCTGTTGCATCGTGCGGTGCCGCCCGGTTGCCCGGAAGTCAAAGTGAAGCGGCCATTGGTGCCAACGGTCGAGAATGCGGCCTGGTTGATAACAAGTTTCGCCATGGCGCGTTCGGCTCTGGCCCATGAGCCGGGCAAGCCATCAAGCTCGGCGGCTCCGGCCAACGCAAAGGCATCGGCGCCTTTCTGCAGGTCGTTGTGCAAATTGTTGACCCGGCTCATATCGATCGCCAGCAGCGAAAAGCCGATGATCGCCGGCAGTGTAACGCTGACGAGGATCAGCGCTATTCCCCTCTGATCGTGCCAGAACGCGCGAATGGTCCGCAGCATGGCCTTACTCTTTGCTCCCCTGACGCCAGGTTCCCTCGTATGGCCTGGCGCACTGAAACCGCATCCTTCCGTTTCAGTTTATGGCGTCGTCGTATTCACACCCGACCCCGCCCCGCCGACATTGACCGTGATGGCAGGCGGTGGCGGCGGTGGTGGTGGAAATTTGTAGTTGTTGGCAACAGCGGCTGCGCGCGCACCATCGCTTTCTATGTGTGTATTCCTGGAGGCCGGGTTGAACGGATCGACTGTCTGCAGAAGCGAATTGTGCTTCTGCGTGTCGCCTGCGGCCAACGTCACCGAATCGTAGTGGTTCAGATAGTCCGCCGCACAGCCCGTCAGCAGGCCGGTGCACAGGATGAGGATCAAGGCGCTATTTCTTGACATAGAGCATCTTGTCCTTCGATTTGAAGTTGAGCATATGGCCGTAAGGGCCGGTGACGCCGTCGCCCGTTTCATATTTTCGGATCATGTCCTTGTTCACCTCGAGCTGGCCGAGCACGAAGAATTCCGGATCGTTGGCGGGCCGCGTCTTGTCGAACGGCGTCTCCAACTGTTCGCCGGGCTTCACCGGGCGCACGAGGTGCGGCGTGACGATGACAACGAGCTCGGTCTCTTCTTTCTGATTGCTGGAATTGCGAAACAGCGTGCCGATGACCGGCACCTGGCCGAGCCACGGCACCTGATTCTGCAGCTTGGTGGTCTTGGTGGACAGAAGGCCGCCGACAGCGAAGCTCTGGCCGTCGCGCAATTCGACGACTGTGGACAGTTTGCGGTTGGTGAAAATCGGGTCGCCGGCGGTGGTGAAGCCGTTCAGGTCGCTGACTTCCGGCGCCAGGTTCATGTGGATCTTGCCGTCGTCGAGTACGACCGGGGTGAACAGAAGATTGACGCCGAACTGCTTGTAGACGATGCTGATCTGGCCATCCTTGTCGAGAGTTCGAATAGGAACTTCACCACCGGCGTTGAAGCTGGCCTGCTCGCCGGAGAGCGTGGTGAGATTGGGATTGGCAAGCGTGCGCACCGCGCCCTTGGCCTCAAGCGCCTCGATGTACAGATCGACCTTGATGTTGCTGTCGATGACGCGGGTGAGCAGCGCTCCAAATGGCGTGGAGGTGGACAGGAGGTCGCTGAGAAAACCGCCGGTGCCGAGTACGACGTCGTCCTTGTCGACGGCGGTAATCCCGGTTCCGACTTGAGTCGTACCACGGCTGTTTGTGCTCCTGATCGACACGCCGAGATCGCGGCCAGCATTGCGCTTGGCCTCCAGCACGCGTACTTCCAGATTGACTTGCTGGCTGTCGTCGATCGTGACGGAATTGATGATGTCGTCGGGACCATATTGCTTCGCCACCTCCAGGATCGCCGCCAGCGTGGCGCCGTCCTTGACATGACCGCCAAGCCTGACCCGTCCGTTGACCGAGGCAACTTCGATGCGCGACCTTGGCGCGACCTGGCGGATCGCCTGCGCCATGTCGCTGACGTCGACGCCGACCTCGATCTGGATGACGCCGAGCGAGCGCTTTTCAGGTGAGAACAGATTGACCGTGGTGGTGCCAGCACCCTTGCCGATGACATAGAGCGTGCGGTCGGTCATCGGCTGCGCGTCGGCGATTTTTTCGTCACCGACGACGATATCGCCAAGGGTGGCGTTCACCGCGATCGTCACCGACTGCGACATCGGCAGGAAAACACGATGAACGCTGGGGTTCGACACATCGATGAAGCGGTCTGCGGCGTCGGCCACCAGACTCCACGTCGGTAGCGTCGCGAAACAGGACAGCGCGACCGCAGCCATCCTCACCCAAAACCCCTGCATCCCCGTCTCCCCGATTGCAGCCTCGTTTTATTGGCTGCGCCTTTATATCATGGCTGTCTCGGCACGTCATATGTCTCGAGCTTCACCCCTCGAAAAACGCCCACGGTGGCATGCGACGGCGGCTCAGGTGTGACATATTTGACGACTTCCCGGGCTTCCGGCGCGGAGGCCACGGCCGGAGTCGGCTTGACCTTGCCCAACTCGTCGAGCTTGCTTCCCACCCGGTCCACGGCCTGTGCCAATCCTGCGATCTTGTCGTCGGCGCGCTTCTGCGCATCTTCCGCGCGCTGACGTTCGGCTGCCGCAGCAGCGTCGGCCGCGGCCTGTCTGGCGAGTTCGGCTTGCTTTTTGGCGACGTCGGCCGGCATTTCGCCGGTCAGGTCGGAAAGCGTCACCCGCTCCGTCGCTTCGCCCTTGCTGGCGGCGGCCTGGCGAAGCGCTAGCGACAATTGGCCGGCACCCGCTGCCAGCGTCAGCTTCTGTGCATCCTTGGTGCTGGCCTCGAGCGTGACCGATTTGACGACCGTCGGGCTGTCCTTGCTTTCGTCGGCCACCTGGTCGACGGCGAGCACCTTCATGCCCTGCAGCAGCACGTCGACAAAACTTTGGTCCGTGCCGTCACTGTCACGCACGGTGCGCGTCAGCAGCACATCGACCCGGTCTCCCGGGAAGACGAAGCCGGCGACTCCAAGCACGTCGTTGACGCGGATGGAAACTGCCTTCATGCCTTCGCCAAGCACCGCCGAAAGCGTGGCGCGCTGGCCCGGGCCGGTTATCTTAGTGGCAAGGACCGGTTCGTTGACACCGATCGACTGCAACGCCTGCTTGGAGCCTCCGCCAGCCGGAAGGTCCTTCGTCAGGAGTTCTTCCGTCGTCTTGTAGGCGCCGGCCGGAACGGCACCTGCCGGCCATGCGACTTCGCGCAACTTGTCGGCGGAAAGCGTGTCGCCGAACTTCAGCGCCACCGCGGCCACTACGACAGTATCGCGCTGGATATCGTTTGTCTGCGCAAGCGCGCTGCGCTGATTGGCCAGCCAGATGTTGGCGAGGACCACCGCAAGCACGCCGAACACACCGGCGAGGACGATCATGATGACGGTATTTGCGCGCATAACCCCAACCCACTTTGTCGACTACGTGCCCCCCAAGGGTCGCCTGTCTCTGGTTGAAAAGAGGCCGGCCCAAGCATTTGCGCCCAGGCCTGCCGAGTGTCACTAAGCGGCAGTAAGCGTAGTGTTCAGCGTGGTCCATTGGGTGCCCACCCAAGCGCCGACCAACACCACCGTAGCGATGACCGCCACGGTTATGATGCCGAGCAGCACGGTATATTCGACCATGGCAGCGCCGTTTTCGTCGTCGCGGAACTGCCGGGTCATCGTCATGAACCTTTTCATGCCAATTTTCTCCCTTTGGAGGTTTTGATCCGACGAGACGAGCCAAGGATGAAATCCATACCTAAGCATCCTCGTCACCTTAAAGTCGACAGCCGGAACGCCAAACACGGGATCGAGAACGACCACTATATCAGTGTTTGCATTACCTGCCCGCCAACCAACCAAGATCGCACCAGAGGCCGATCAACCCGATGGCCAGAGTGGCAGGCCCAAGCCTTAGTTTGGGCCTGCCAGAGCATTAGGCCGCGGCCGTGAGTCTGGTGTTCAGCGTGGTCCACTGGTTGCCTACCCAGGTGCCGACCAGCACCACCGTAGCGATGACCGCAACCGTGATGATGCCGAGCAGCACCGTATATTCGACCATGGCAGCGCCGTTTTCGTCGTCGCGGAACTGCCGGGTCATCGTCATGAGCTTCTTCATGTCAATTTCTCCCTTTTGGAGGTTTGAACCCGACGAGACAGAGCCAAGGATGAACCCCATACCCAAGCATCCCCCGTCATCTCGATCCTAGGTCCCGAGAAATTGCAGAGTCAAACGGGATTAACGGTTCCTTAACTTCCCAATACATGAACCTTCGAGTTGAGCGCGGCCTTAAATTTCAGCAACACCTTGATTCGTCTAATTTTTCAAGCGCTCTTAACCATTCGTTCACAATTATATCCTCTTGCTAATGGAGCGATCCCTATTTTAGCAATATGGCATATTCCTTTATATCTAAGGGGTTATAGCCAATTATGGGATGGATGTCGGTGCTTGAGCGCGCAAGGGACTCGGGCGCTCCGAGGCTTGGTGCTCCACTCATGGTTGACGGCGTGGAGGCCGGAAGCAAAAACGATATTTGCTAGCGCCGCTTCTTAACTATGTTGAAAGTATTGCCCGGGCGTGAGGCGTCCCGGCGCTTGTGCGACGCTTGGTTAACGTTTAGTTTCCGCTAATGTGCGCTGGAGGGGTATAAGGGATTATGCTGGGGCGGTTCATCAAGGGTGGCGAGACGCGGATCGAGCCAAAGCAGGAGCCGATGGCGGTCCTCCAAGTTGCCGGGGGCGCCCCGCCCGTTACCGATCTCGAACCGCATGGCGACGAGTTCCTGGCGCTGAAAGTCGATCTGCATCGACATCTGATTGACCGGTTCAACCTGGCGTCGCTCGAAACTGCGTCGAAGGACGAGATCCTGAACGAAATTCGTCCCATAGTGCGCGAGTTCGTGCGCGGTCGCAACGTTCCGCTGAACGCGCGCGAGCTCGATCAACTGACCAGCGACACGGCCGACGAAATGCTTGGCCTGGGGCCGATCGAGCCATTGCTGAAAGACGATTCGATTGCCGACATTCTGATCAACACCCACAAGCGGGTCTTCATCGAGCGATATGGCGTGATCGAGGAAACCGCGATACGCTTTCGCGACGAGGCCCATCTGTTGCGCGTCATCAACAAGATCGTCTCGGCGATCGGCCGGCGTGTCGACGAATCGGCACCGATGGTCGATGCCCGGCTGGCAGACGGCTCCCGCGTTAACATCGCGGTGCGGCCGATCTCGGTCGACGGCCCGCTGGTCTCGATCCGTAAATTTTCCAAGAACCCTTATTCTCTCGAACGTCTGATGGCGTTCAACTCGATTCGGCAGCCGATGGTCGATCTGCTGCGCATCGCGGTACAGTCGCGCAAGTCGATCCTGGTTTCCGGCGGCACCGGCAGCGGCAAGACGACCTTGCTCAACGCGTTGTCGAGCTACATCCCGGCCAGGGAGCGCCTGATCACCATCGAGGATGCGGCGGAACTGCAGCTGCAGCAGCCGCATGTCGGACGGCTGGAGACGCGGCCGCCCAATGTCGAGGGCAGGGGCGAGGTTCGGCAGCGCGAGCTGCTGAAGAACGCATTGCGCATGCGACCGGACCGCATCATCGTCGGCGAGGTTCGCGGCGAGGAGGCCTTCGACATGCTGCAGGCGATGAACACCGGCCACGAAGGCTCGATGACCACCATCCACGCCAACACGCCGCGCGATGCGATCTCGCGACTTGAGCAGATGGTCGGCATGGCCGGCATGCCGATGACCAATGATTCCATCCGCGCGCAAATCGCCTCGGCCATCGATATCATCGTACAGACACAACGGCTCTCGGACGGCGGCCGGCGCGTCACTTCCATCTCGGAACTGACCGGCATGGAAGGCAACGTCGTCCAGCTTCAGGAAATCTATCACTTCTTTCGCCGCGATGTCCGCGCCGATGGCGCGATTGTCGGTGAATTTCGCGCCACCGGTGTACGGCCGCGTTTTGCCACTGAAGCGGCGGCGATGGGGTACCATTTCGCAAAAGATGCGTTCAATCCGCAGGTTCCACTTTGATGCCGACCGGTCAGACCCTCCTCTACTTCATCTATGTGCTGGCGGCAGCATCGGTCATTCTAGCTGCCGAATCCTTTTTTCTCTCAATCGCCGGACGGCGAGCGCGGGCAGGCATCATAAATCGACGCTTGCAGCGCCTGGGAGAAGAAAAGCCGGCCGAGCAGAGTCTGCAGGGACTGCTGCAGGAACGCGGCCTGACGGCATCGGGGGACTTCATTTTCGGCGCAATCGCGCTCAACCGGCTCTATACGCAATCCGGCATCACCGGCAATCCATTGGCGTTCCTGGCAGTTTTCCTTCTCGCGGGCCTCGTTTCGGCGCTCCTTTTGCCGTTGCTTCTGCACTTTTCCGTCATTGTCGCCGTCACGGTCTTCCTGATTGTCGGATTTATCCTACCGATTCTCGTTTTACGAAGCGCCCGGGACAAGCGCATCAAGAAATTTGCGGTCCAGCTTCCCGATGCACTCGATATGATCGTGCGTTCTCTGCGCGCCGGTCACCCAACCACCGTCGCGATCGGGCTTGTCGCACGTGAAATGCCTGATCCGCTCGGCACTGAATTCGGCATTGTTTCCGACGAAATCAGCTTTGGCCTCAGTCTGGAGCAGGCAGTTCGAAAATTGTCGGAGCGAGTCGGCTTCGAAGGCCTGCATCTGCTTTCGGTGTCGCTGTCCATCCAGGCCAAGACCGGCGGCAATCTCACCGAGATACTTTCTAATCTGTCGTCGGTGTTACGTGAACGCCGGAAATTGCGCATGAAGATCAGGGCGCTGTCGGCTGAAGGCCGCATGTCGGCCTGGATAATCTCGCTATTTCCACTTCTGATGCTTGGCGTGCTGTCGATCGCCGCTCCAAGCTTTTACGGTGACGTCTGGGGTAACCCTATCGTTGTGCCGGTGTTTGTGATCTTTGGATCTTGGGCACTGTTGGGCGACTTCATAATGTACCGAATGGTCAACTTCGATTTCTAGTGGCGGGCAGGGGACGTGTTTACCAATCTAGGGAATTCAGCCACGCTGTTGTCGCTCGCCATCTTCCTGGCGGCAGTGGCGCTTTTTTTGCTGGCCGCCTTTGTCCTCATCCCGGTCTTCCAGACAAGGAAGCTGGTCACACAAACCCTTTTGGCCGAGGGGATCACCAGTCGCCGGTCGCTCCATGCCCAGCAGGAGCTCAACAGGATTTCTGCGCAGCGGCCGGTCGATGCCTATTTCCGCGGCCTGGAAAAGGAACGCGGCGAGCCGAATGCCCTGGAAGCGAAACTGTTTCGGGCAGGGTTCTATCAATCAAGCGCACCAGTCATTTACACGCTCTCTCGCCTCGGCGCCGTCTGTATCGGCTTCCTGGCCTGTTATGCCCTTCTATCGCGTGTGTTGCCGCCGCAATTGCCGGGGCTCGTGGCATTTGCAGGTTCAGCCGTGATCGGGCTTGGCTGCCTTGTCATCCCCAGCATCGCTCTCGACCGCTTTGAGAGCCGGCAAAAGCAGGTCTATCGGCGCGGCTTTCCCGATTTCATGGACATGATGATCACCTGCGCCGACGCCGGCATGAGCCTTGAGGCCGCCGTGGAGCGCGTTGGCGCTGAACTGGCTGGCACACACAAATGGCTGGGTATTCAGCTGTCGATCGTGACCTTGCAGTTGCGCGCGGGCAAACCGTTGCGCGAGGCTTTGCGCGAACTGGCCGACCGCATCGGGCTTGACGAGGCGCGCGCCCTGGCCGTTCTGTTTCGCCAATCGGAAGAACTGGGCACCAGTCTCACCGATGCCCTGCGCATTTACAGCGACGAAATGCGCAACCAGAGAATCATGAGCGCCGAGGAACGTGCCAACGCGCTGCCGGTCAAGATGATGATCCCGCTCGGCCTCTGCATCTTTCCGGTTGTGATGATGGTCGTGATGTTGCCGGTGCTCATCCGCATGAAGGGCATTTTCTTCTAAATGTTTATATGCTTTGGTTCCAAAACGGAGTCGGCGGACTCTTGGGGGATAAAATGACAGGGCCAATGCGCCTCGCAGCCGTAGCCGCAGCCAGTCTTTTGATGGCCCTTGCCGGTTGCCAAACGAAAGGTGCGGACAGCACCGATGGTGTCGTGCGCACCAACGAGCCGTCGAAAGGCGACGTCACGTCCTTTGGCGATGCCTTCGACGGGCTGAAGACAGTCGGCAACGTCGAGTACTATGCCTCGGACCAGGCCGTGGCCGAAGCTACGAATCAGTTTCGTGCGGAAAATTACAGCAACGCCGGCGCGCTGTTCTTCAAGGCGACGCAACTGGCCCCCAATGATGGCGGCGCCTGGATGGGACTGGCCGCTTCGTGCGATCGCATCCACCGCTTCGACCTCGCCGACCGGGCCTATAGCAGGGCCTTCAAGCTGGTTGGCGCGTCACCCGAATATTACAACAATGTCGGCTACTCCTATTTGCTGCGCGGCAAGCTGCAGGATGCCCGCGCGAGTTTCCTGAAGGCCTATGAATTGGCGCCCAACGATCCGACGGTCGCCAACAATCTGAAGCTACTGTCGTCAAGCGTGCAGAACATCGAGCGCTAACATGCTGCTTGTCGAAGTGCTGTTGCTGAAAGCGCTTGCCATCCCTTTGCTCGCAAGGGTTGCATGGCTGGACTTCACGACACAGAAGATAGCCAATCGCGACGCGCTGCTGCTGCTCTGCCTTGGGGCGGGGTCGCTGCTGCTTTTGTCGCTTCAGTCCGGAGCGTGGTGGGACATGGGGCTGAGCGCCATCGCCGCGCTTGTGCTGTTCGTGGGGCTCTTTCCGTTCTGGGTTCTGCGAAAGGTCGGCGCAGGCGATGTCAAGCTGATGGCAGTCGTGCCGTTTCTGGTCGGTGGAAATGATCTGGTCGGGTTTTCCATCTTGCTGCTGTTGTTCGCCCTCGCCACGGCCATGGTTGTGAAGAATCCATTCTTGCTCCCACAAGGCGCCTTCCGCGTCTACGTGCAACACCTTGACCGCAAAGGTGTTGTCCCGTTTGGCGTACCTATCTCTGTGGCGTCGATTTGCATAATCGCCTTGCAGGTCGGATACGGCTTTGTCGTCCCCGGCTCTCTATCGATGTGAACAATTGACGGGCGCTGGGCTACCCGCGCGCTTCGGGCGTCGGCTTGGCGACGGCATCCGCTGTATTCCGGCCCTGTTGAGTCCCGCGCACGAACGGGTAGCCGTGCTGGCCGACATAATTCGTCGGGATCGGCTCATCGACACCATATTTCTCGGGCATTCTGGAGCCTGGAATATGGAAAGTGCCGAACAACGCATCGATGATGGCCAAGTGACTGGCGAAGTTCTTGTCGTAGGCGTCGCGTTGATCGGCATGATGCCAGTGGTGGAACTGGGGGCTTGCGATCACCCATTTGAGCGGCCCGAAGTTCATCCTGACGTTGGCATGTAGAAGCAACGCATGCCCGGTAGCGATGATGAAGTATACCGCAATGGCTTCCAACGAAAATCCCAGAAAGAATACAGGCAGAAGCGAGGCAGCCTTGGTGATGATCTGGTCGACCGGATGCGCCCGGAAAGCAACCATCCAGTCCAACTCCTCGATGCCGTGATGGATGGCGTGGAATCTCCAGAGCGCCGGGATGGCATGAAACGCTCGGTGGGAAGCGTAGACACCGAGATCGGCCAGGATGATGATCTCTATGACCTGGAGCCATGTCGCCTGACCGCTCACCGTCATCGTTACCTTCTCAGGTACCAAAGATGCCGAGACGCCCATTGCCCCTGCCGCCATAAGAAAAATGCAGATCTTGAGGAAAGCGCCGTTGACCAGCGCGTAGATCACATCGGTGCCGAGACCTTTGCGGAATATCTTCTGTTGCGTCCGCAGGGCGAGGAAGTGCTCCAGCGGTACGAAGATCAGGGCGCAAATGAGCAGCGTTTTCAGACCAAAGAGGTCCATCGGCTCCATCTCGCAATGTCATTTACCAGAGGGAGTGAACCACTTCATGGCCCCTCACACAAGGCAATGGTTTCCAGACAGTTAGCCGGTGCGCCGTGACCTTCTGGCCGGGAGGCTTTGACGACCTGATGACACATCTCGATTGGCGGCCGTTTTGGCCGTTAACGCTCTGGAAACCATTTGCTTGTCGGCGCACGCGAGGAATGCTTCAGTGCTGCTTTGCAGGGGGGCAAAATGTTGAATGAAGATTTTCTCGGCCGGATCGCGATCGTCTGTATCATGACGGTCCTGGCGGTTCTCAGCGCGATTCCTCTGTTCGTCTATTTCCATCAGAATGCATCGGTATATTCGCTGGCCATCGTCAATCAGGTCTTGGCGACTGTTATATCCGCCCTGCAGGTTTTCCTGACGATCGGTCGCCTCCCGCCAAAAGGAACCGCGCAGGGAATCGAACCAAGGGTCACTTCTGTAGCCGGAACTTTCCTAATCATCGTTGCAATGTTTATGACCCCGGCACTGGAAAGCGAGGCAGCGCAAATGGTGGCGCTGTGCTTGATTTTCATCGGCATGGTGGGCTCCGTGTTTTGCCTCTACTGGCTCGGCCGCTCTTTCTCCATCATGGCCACGGCCCGGCAACTGGTTACCTCTGGCCCATATTCCATTGTTCGCCATCCGCTTTACATCTGCGAGGCGACATTCGTTCTCGGAATGATCCTTTCGCACTTGTCGGTGTTGATGGTGGCGTTAGGCGCGGTCCAATTTCTCGTACAGTATCGACGTGCACGGAACGAGGAAGGCATCCTTCGACAGACATTCCCTGAATATGAAGAATACGCTCGGCGCGTTCCAATGCTTCTCCCGCGTTTCAATCGCGTGGATGTGCCAGCACCTGGCCAGTGATAGACCGCCCTCCTTCATAACTGTGTCGGCACCTTGCCGAGCAACCAGGTCGATGGCTAAATAGACCACCACAGGGGGAGAAGGCACCATGGCACTTCACCTTTCGGCGGACACCCCAACTTCAGTCGCGGCCGCCCCGCAAAAATATCTCTTTGGCCCGTTCATCGACTTCTTCATGCTTGGCGGAAGCGCGCTTCTCGTCCTGCCGGTCCTGTATTTCCTGCCGCTGCGGTATGAAGCCACCGTGACGCTGACGATGTTCTTGCTCTCCCACCTCATAAACCAGCCGCATTTCGGTCATTCGTACCAGATCTTCTATCGCAATTTCGCGCGCAAGGTGCGCGGTCAGGGTTACGGCCGGAGCCTTCAGATCCGCTATATTCTCGCGGGCATTGTCGTGCCGCTGGCGATGGTTGCCTTCTTTGCCTTTGGCGCGCTGACGGGCAACGCCCGCCTGCTCGGCAATGCGACAAACGCGATGGGCTTTTTCGTCGGCTGGCATTACGTCAAGCAGGGTTACGGCATGCTGATGGTGGATGCGGTGCTGAAGCGCAAATTCTTCAGTGATCAGGACAAGAAGGTGTTGCTGTTCAACGGCTACGCCGTCTGGCTGTTCGCCTGGCTCCAGACGAATGTGGTGATCACCCAAAGGCAGTTCTGGGGTCTGGACTATTACACCTTCGCGGTGCCGCCATGGCTCATCACCATCGCCATGTCGATCGCCGCCGCCTCCTCGGCGGCAACCGCCGTGATGTTCATCAACCGCTGGCGCAAGCATGGTGGCGCGCTGCCTTATAACGGCGTCGTCGCCTACGTCGTGTCCCTCTATGCCTGGATCCTGTTCGTGACGCTGAACCCGCTCTGGCTGCTCGTCGTGCCGGCAATGCATTCGTTGCAGTATCTGGCCGTGGTCTGGCGCTACCAGACCAATGTCGAGCGCGACCGCGCGGATGCCGTCGAGAAGGCGCCGTTGAAGGTCTTCGCCATTCTCGGACCACGCTACAGGCTGCGCGTGCTGGCCTTCATCCTGGTCGGTGCAATCCTCGGAGCGCTCGGTTTCTGGCTGGTGCCGATGGCGTTGACCGACCTGGTTCCCTACGACAAGGCCGTATTCGGCTCGTCGCTCTTCCTCTTCATCGCCTGGATCTTCATCAACGTGCACCACTACTTCCTGGACAATGTCATGTGGCGGCGCGGCAATCCGGAAGTCTCGAAATATCTGTTCCGCTGAAGCGGTCAGTTGAAGTCATTCCGGGGCAGGGAAGGTTCGGTCCTGGCGCGAACACGATTCGTTAACCAAGATGCTGTTCATCGACAGGACGAGGACGGATGCCCGCGTGCCTGGTGGGGCCTGTTCGAAAGAAGGCCGCTTGCGGCGAAGTCGTCAAATCGCCCGAAACAAGAACAATGTGCAAGGCATGAACGTGACTGAAAGCGAACAGAACGCGCCCGGCGCCTGCCATCGTTGGACATGGTTGCCGGCCATTGCCGTCGCGTTGCTTTGCCTGTGCGTCACCAGTGCGTTCGCCGAGACGCGCGCCTTGAAGATCCAGCATCTGCATACCGGCGAGAAGGCCGAGATCGTCTTCAAGCGCAACGGGCGCTACGATCAGGCGGGATTGAAGAAGATCAGTTTCATGCTGCGCGACTGGCGCCGCAACGAGCCGACCAGGATGGATCCGCGCCTGCTCGACCTCGTCTGGCAGGCCTATCGTGCCAGCGGCTCGACCGGCTATATCCATGTCGTCAGCGCCTATCGCTCGCCGGCGACCAACGCCATGCTGCGCGGCCGCTCGAAGGGCGTGGCGCGGGAAAGCCAGCACATGGTCGGCCGCGCCATGGATTTCTTCCTGCCGGATGTGCCGCTGAAAAAGCTGCGCGACATCGGCCTCAGGATGCAGGGCGGCGGCGTCGGTTATTATCCGACCTCCGGCTCGCCTTTCATTCACATGGATGTCGGCAATGTGCGGCATTGGCCGGGCATCAGCCGCCAGGAACTTGCCAGGGTCTTCCCGAACGGCAACACACTGCATGTGCCGAGCGACGGCAGGCCGCTGCCCGGCTACGACCAGGCGCTTGCCGTCTACAAATCGCGCAAGGCCGCCGGCACGCCCAATATCGAGCTGGCTAGCGCCGATGGCGGCCAGCGCAAGTCGCGCGGCCTGCTGGCGACGCTTCTGGGCGGGCGCGGCGCCGACGAGTCCGAGGATATCGCCGAAGCAGCACCCGCGCCACGCAAACCGGCCAAGTCCGTTGAACCCAAGACCGCGGGGCAAGGCATTGCCATCGTGCCGCCGCAGGAGGCCCAGCGGGCGGATATCCAGATGGCTTCCGCCGGTGAGGCCGAAGAACCGCTCGTCGAGCAGAAGGGCAAGTCGCCGGAAGCGATCGTCATGGCCATGGCGCCCAGCGCGGTGCCGTTGCCCGCCTTCGCCCCGCGCGCCGTCGCCACCGCCAGCATTGCGACCCCGCAAAACGCAACGTTGGCGATGGCCAGCGCGTCCACGGTGCGGGCCGAACTCTCCGCGCCCAAGCCGGTGGTGGCCAATGCCGAAATGCCCTTGGGCAAGACGGATGCCGCGAGCGCCGCGCCGGACATGGTGGCGCTCAACATCCCGTTGCCGACATGGCGGCCGCGGAATGAGGCAAGCGCGATGCGTCAGCCGGAAGCGGTCAAATCCGCCGATGCCGTCGCTGCATTGCTGGCCATGCACCACCCCGATACCGTCCTTGATGGATCGGCCGCTCAGCAGGTTGCCGTCCCGGCACCGAAACCCGAGGATCGTGTCAGGACCAGCCCCAAGACCGATCGTGTCCAACCACGCCTCGATACCGAGGCCACCGCCGTGATTGTGCCCGTGGCGGGTCGCGGCATCTCCGGAGGAACCGGCGCGGCAGCAGCGCCCGTCATCGCAGCCAATTTCATCCGCACGGCGCCGGAGCAGGTCTATCTCGACGGATTCCAGCCGCGGGGACAGACGTCGGATCACCGCCGCTTCACCGGCTCCGCCGTGAAATTCCTGCCCATCGCCAGTTTCAAATAGGGGGCGAACGCTCCCGAGGGGATGCCATCTCGTCGCCATGGCATTGGCGAGACGCGGTGTGCCAATATCGGCATTTGCACTGGTGGCTCGCCTGTGATCCAAGGCGACGATAGATCCCAGGCTTTGCAGTTGGAGCGCTGAATGACCGGATGGACACGCCGCGGGCTCTTGAAAACGGCCGCCATCGCTGGCGCAACCGGAGTGGGGCTTTCGGCCATCGGCAGGCTTGGCAGCCTCGCCGCCGCGAGCCCGGAGCCGGTGGTGCTGCAGACGGCCAAGATCCAGGCCTCGCTGATGGATATCGGCCCGACCAACAATGTGCTGACCTACGGCGATGCCGGAATGCCGCCGGTGCTGAGGATGAGGAAGGGCGAACCCTTCGCGGCGCGTCTGGTCAACGCCATCGATGATCCCACGACCATCCACTGGCACGGCATTCGCCTGCCCAACAAGATGGATGGCGTGCCCTTCCTGGTGCAGCCTTACGTCTACACCGGCGATCATTTCGACTACGCCTTCACGCCGCCCGACGCCGGCACCTTCTGGTATCACCCGCATTGCAATACGCTGGAGCAGATGGGCCACGGCCTGACCGGCGTGATCGTGGTGGAAAACCCGAACGATCCGAAATTCGACGCCGAATTCGTCCTCAATCTGCGCGACTGGCGTCTTGGCGACGACGGCCAGTTCATCGACCAGTTCCGGCCGCGCGATGCCGCGAGAACCGGTACTTACGGCACGGTGCGCACCGCCAACTGGCTCGACCAGCCGCACTATGACGCGCCGGCCGGAGGCCTGATGCGGCTGCGCGTCGCCATCACCGATGTCACGCGCATCTATGCCTTTCGCGTCGATGGCGCCGAGGCGATCGTGATGGCGCTGGACGGCAATCCGGTACCTGAGCGTTTTTCGCCCGATGCCTTGCTGCTTGGGCCGGGGCAGCGCATGGAGCTCGCCATCCGCATGCCCGATCAGGAGGGCGCGGTGGTGAGCCTGCGCGATGTCAGGGGCACCAAGCCCAAAATCCTGGCGACCGTGCGCGCGACGGGCAGGTCGCTCAAGCGGGATGTTCGCGATGTTGCACCGCTGGAGGTCAATCCGGTGGCGGAGGTGGACCTCGCCGCCGTCCAGCATATTTCGCTGGCGCTCAGCGCCACGGCGGAAAACGTCCCGAGCAACGGCATCTGCGGTTCGCTCGGCTACAGTTTCTGGGCCATCAACAAGGTGCCGTGGCCAGGCGATACATCCGATCCGACCGCGCCGCTGGCCGAATTGAAGCTCGGCAAAAGCTATGTCATCGACATGGAGAACCTGACACCGCAATCGCACCCGATGCATCTGCACGGCATGAGCTTCAAGGTGCTGTCGTCCTCGACGCGGCCGGTGCAGCCGGTGATTTCGGACACCTATCTTATCCAGCCCAACGAGAAGGTTCAGCTCGGCTTCGTCGCCGACAATCCCGGCGACTGGCTGCTGCACTGTCACATCATCGAGCACCAGAAATCGGGCATGACGAGCTACGTCAGGGTGGTCTGAAGCCAGGTTAGAACGGTTTCGTTGGCAAAAGCGGGTGGTTCCCTGCTATTGCCGCATCCAAAATCAAGAACCATGGACATCTCACGCATGACCAATGTCGCCTTGACCGGGCTTGCCCGCGATCTCGCCAGCCGCGCCGCCGAGGGTCGTCCGGTGCGCATCGGTGTTATCGGTTCGGGCGAGATGGGCACCGACCTCGTCACGCAAGGCATGCTGATGCAGGGCATTTCGGTCTGCGCCGTCTCCACCCGGCGCCCGCACACCGCGCGTGACGCCATCCGCATCGCCTATGGCGACGAGGCGATGGCAGTCGAGGCAGACGCGGCATCGAAAGTCACCGCGGCCATCGAGGCAGGAAAGATCGCCGTCACCTCCAACGAGATGCTGGTCACCAATCCGCTGATCGACGTCGTCATCGACGCCACGGGAAAACCCGGCGTCGCCGCCGATTTCGACTTGATGGCGATGGAGCATGGCAAGCATCTGGTGATGATGAATGTCGAGGCCGACGTCACCATCGGCTGCTATCTCAAGCAGCAGGCCGACCGGCTTGGCGTCGTCTATTCGGTCGGCGCCGGCGACGAGCCGTCGAGCTGCATGGAACTGATCGAGTTCGCCTCCGCCCTCGGCCTGACCATCGTCTCGGCCGGCAAGGGCAAGAACAACCCGCTCAACCACGACGCCATGCCCGACGATTATCGCGAGGAAGCGATCCGCCGCAACATGAACCCGCGCATGCTGGTCGAGTTCGTCGACGGCTCGAAAACCATGGTCGAGATGTGCGCCATCGCCAACGCCACCGGCCTGGTGCCCGATGTGCCCGGCATGCATGGCCCGAAGGCCGACCGCGACGATCTCGTCAAGGTGCTGATCCCACGCGAGGATGGCGGGTTGTTGTTGAAAAAAGGCGTCGTCGACTACACCATCGGCAAGGGTGTGGCGCCCGGTGTCTTCGTCATCGTCGAGGCGACGCATCCGCGCATCATCGAGCGCATGGACGATCTGCATATCGGCCACGGTCCCTATTACAGCCTGTTCCGACCCTATCATCTGACATCACTGGAAGTGCCGCTGACTGCCGCCCGCATCGTGCTTTTCGGCAAGCCCGATATGGTGCCACTGCCAAGGCCGGTCGCCGAGGTCTGCGCGGTCGCCAAGCGGGACTTGGCAGCCGGCGAGACCTTCGACGCCATCGGCGAGACCTGCTACCGTTCCTGGACCATGACCGTCGGCGAAGCCCGAGCCCAACGCGCCGTACCGGTCGGCCTGCTCGAGGGCGGCAAGGTGCTGAAACCGGTCAGGAAGGGCGAACTGCTGACCGCCGACAACGCCGCGCCCGACCCGATGACGAAGCTGTTCGCCTTGCGCCGGCTGCAGGACGAGATGCTGTACGGAAAATAGGTCGCTGTGTCGCCGTCATGACAGTGCACTATCTTGTAGTGGCAAATGTCGCCGAGGATCGACTAGTGAACCTCCAGATCAGAGACCCGCGTGCGCGTGAACTGGCACAGCGACTCGCTGCCAAACGCAAGATTTCAATGACCGAAGCGGTTATCGAAGCGCTTGAGTCGGAACTGGAACGGGAAAGGGAAAGCGGACGCATTCCCCTGGCGAAGCGGCTGGCTGCGATCGCCGATGACCTTAAGACCAAAGCCGGCCGCGGCGGCCGGCCTGTGAGCAAGGATGAGATCGACGACATGTGGGGACATCCCTGATGTTCGTCGACACCTCCGTGGTCGTCGCAATTCTTTCGGCAGAAGCGGATGCCAGCGAATGGAGTAACAGGATCGCCGCAGCACCACGCAAGGTTACTTCCGCGCTGGTCGTGCTTGAAGCAGCGATGTGGGTTTCCACCATACTTGCTATCGAGCCGCTGGTTGCGGAAACGGCGATAGACGCGTTTCTGCGCGAAGCCGAAATCGAAATCGTGCCGATCGGCGCCGGCGATGCCAAACTCGCCATCCAAGCGTTTTCAGACTACGGAAAGGGACGTGGGCACCCCGCGCAGGTCAACCTTGCCGATTGCTTGTCCTATGCTTGCGCGAAGAGCTACGGCTCAGTTTTGCTCTACAAAGGCAACGACTTCTCACATACGGATCTCGCTTAGCCGGACATCCGCTCTATTTCCCCAGTTCGATCGACCGCAGCCGAGCCGCCTCGACTGCCTGTGTCAGCAGCTTGGTCAGCCGATCCTCGCCCATCAGCACGCCAAGCGCCGCTGCCGTCGTGCCATTGGGGCTGGTCACCTGCTGGCGCAGCACGCCCGGTTCCTCCTGGCTTTCGGCGGCAAGCGAGGCGGCCCCATAGACCGTCTGCATGGCGAGCAGCCTGGCGGTTGCACCAGGCAGCCCCGCCTTCTCGGCGGCCACGGTCAGCGCTTCGATGAAGTGGAAAATATAGGCCGGCCCCGATCCCGACACGGCGGTCACCGCATCCATCAGGCCCTCGTCGTCGATGGTGGTCACTTCGCCGCTGGCCGACAGCAGGTCGGCGACAAAGCGCTTGGTATCATCGGAGACGAGCGGGTTGGAAAACACCACCATCATGCCCTTGCCGATGGAAGCCGGCGTATTGGGCATGCAGCGCACGACAGGCGCGCGGCCGCCGAGGATGTCCTCGAAGGTGGCGACTGGCGTGCCGGCGGCGATGCTGACGAATGTGGTCCGCCCGTCGCCAAAACGCTTGTAGGCGGCGGTGACGTCGCGGATCACCTGGGGTTTTACCGCGATGACGACGAGATCTGGCACCGCATCGGCTGGAATCTCATTGGCATCCGCTGATGTGGCGCAGCCGAGCGTCGCAGCGCGCTGGCGCAACTCCGCATTGGGCTCGACCACGAAAACCGCCGAGGGCGCGAGCTTGCCGGATTTCAGCCAGCCCGAAAGCATGGCGTAACCCATATTGCCACAGCCGGCGAGAACAAGCCTGATCGTCATCGAAAGCCCTCCGAAGGAAGGCTTTGACATAGACGCTCACGGTTCCCTGGGGAAGCCCCTGTCAGGCCGGGCGGCAGCCACGCACCGGGATCGGCCGCAGCGACACTTGCCTCAGGCCAAGCACGCCGAGCACGAAGAACAGCCAGACCGGGTCGCCGCGATGGAAGAAGAAGCTTTCGAGGAAAGCGTTAAGCGCGGTGAACAGCACCACCATCATGAAGAAGTCGCCGAGATAGATATTTTCCTTGCGCAGCGGAATGCGCATGTAGTCGCGCAGTGGCGCGATGAGGAAGGTGTAGGCCGCCACGCAAAGGGCGGGGATGCCCATCAACACGGCGATGTCGAGATAGCCGTCATGGCCGTGCACGATGGTCCGGATGTCCCACGGCCGGTCGAAGGGCTGGTCCTGGTTGAGCAGCAGGGGCGTGCCCCAGAAACTCTCATAGCCGTAGCCGGTCCAGGGTTTCTTCGCCAGCATCGAGCCGGCGAACTCCCACAGCGTCGTGCGGCCGGTATAGGTCATGTCGGGAAAATAGATCGCCGCCAGATGCTTCACCGGCGGCAGGAAGACGATGCCCAACGTGCCGACCGCGGTGGCGATGATCGCCAGTGTAAACAGGATCGGCGTGCCGAGCCGCATGCCCATCAGGCTCGGCAGAACGACGATCAGGATCGAGAACGGCACCAGGCCGGCGGTGGTCTTGGAGCCTGTGTGCAGCATGAAGATCATCGCCGCGCAGAAGATTCCCGCGCCCCACCAGCGTTGCCCGCGCCGATAGAGGTAGAGGCCGGCGAAACTGAAGCAGGCCATGATCGGGCCGGCGATGTTCTTGTGGGTGAACACGCCGCGCCACAGGCCCGCATGTTCGGGCTCCTGGGAATCGGCCGTGTGCAGCGCTTCGAGCGGAAAGACGATCAGGCCGACATAGGAAAGGCCCATCACCACCACGGCGGTGAAGATGATGACTTTCGAGAAGGACTCGGCGTCACGCGGCAGGGCCAGGATCGTTGCCATGGTCAAGATGCCGATCATGGTGAAGGACGCGGCGCGCATCGCCGAGGGCGGGTCGGTCGCCAGCACCACCGACAGGAAGAAGAAACCCAGCATCAGCACCCAGGACAGGCTGAACAGCGAGCGCACGATGCGCGGATCGGCAAAGGCCATCAGCGAGAAGATCGAAACGGCGCCGAGCGAACCGAAGCCGAGCTGGTTGACGATGTCGCCGCCGTCGCCGGTGAGTTCGGCGCCTGCGGGCTGGAACGGGCGGAAGGACACCATGATGACGGTGAACAGAAGTGCGGCGATGGCCGTCGCCACGCCGTCGCGCGTGAACGCGCCGCTGAGCGGCGCGCGCTCAGTTTTTCTCGGGCTGGCGATACTGCTCATTGGCATATCCGAATTCGGCCAGCACGCGGCCGAGCGCCACATGGACGGGGTAGATGGCGATCGCCGGCGATCCTGTGCGCGCCAGCCGGATCAGGCCGCGAAACGGCGAAGCGGCCAGCAGCGCCAGGCTTTTCGCCAACACCTTGGCGCCGGCCAGCGGCGTGCCGGCGCGCTTCTTCTTCTCGACCAGCGTCGAGATCACGCCGTTGCGCAGGCTGCGGGCCCGGACCCAGTTGGCCTCGACGCGCCGCGCCGGGACGGTCTCGCGAACCTTGGCCTCGGCACACCAGCCGAGCACAAAGCCCTTCTGCGCCGCCCGGCTGAGAAAGTCGGAGTCGCCGCCGCCCATGAAATTGAATCTGAGATCGAGGAAGGGCGGCCCCATGGCGATCAGCACGTTACGGCCGACCAGAAGATTGCCGGACGAATAGAGCGCCGGCACGCGTCCCGTCTCGCGGTAGGGCGGCGCGAACACCGGATGGTCGGCCCATCTCGCATGGGCAGCGTCTGCGAAGACAGGCACTTGCGGGCCGCCGACAACATCGGCGCGGAGCGTCTCGGCAGCCGTGCACATGCGTTCCAGCCAGTGCGGATCGGCGATCTCGTCATCGTCGATGACCAGCAGATGCCTGAAGTTCGGAAAGTGCAGGATCGCCGTCTGCCAGCCGGCATTGTAGGCGCTGCAATTGCCGCGCTCATGCGCGATGATGACCATGCCCGGCATCTCGCCGCGCTCGAACAGCGGCAGCACCGCCTTGGCGCCTTCCCGCGCCTCGGCTTCGTTCTCCATGACGATGACGGCAAAGCGCCTGCCGGTCCGCTGCGCGCGCAGCGAAGCCAGCGTTTCCAGCACCTGTTCGGGCCGCTTGAAGGTAGGCAAGGTGACGACCGCTTCGACAGCCTCCACGTTAAGCCGGGGAGACCGTCCAGCGATCGATACCGAACCATCCGATGGCAAAGGGATCATCCGTGTCCAGCCACATGGTAAGTCGCGTTCTGGTAGCACCACGGTGATAAGGTTTCGTTAATCACCTTGCACGGAGAGGCCCGTCGGGCAGGGGCGTTCGGCCGTTGATTGTGCTCGCTTAATCAAGGGTTCACCGCGTTTTGCTACCGGCTACACCACAGGATAGGTGAGATGCATCTGCTGTTCGTTACATCGATCGTGCCCGACGGCGCTCTCGCCTCGGGCTACGAGATCGCCAATGCTGCGATCATCGCTGCGTTGCGGCGCGCCGGCGCGCGCGTCACGGTCATCGGTTTCACCTGGCCCGGGAAGGCCGCGGCCGATCCGGAAAACACCGTGGTGCTGGGTGCGATCGACGTGCGCACGGAAAGCGCCTCAGCGCTGCAAAAGCTCGCCTGGGTCGGCAAGGCCATGCTGTCGGGCCTCACCTTCGCCTCGGTCAAGCTGCGTGCGGTGTCCGAGCGCGAAGTGCAGGCCGCTCTCGAGCGGGCCGGGCCGTTCGATGGCTATGTGCTGAATTCCGTCCAGTTCGCCGGCGCCTTCGAAAAGCTCTTCGAAGACAAGCCTTCTGTCTTCGTCGCCCACAATGTCGAGCATCTCTCGGCGCGGGAGAACGCGGCTGCTGCCGGCGGCCCCTTCCAGCGCCTGCTGTTCCGCCGCGAGGCAAGGCTGCTCAAGGTCGTGGAAGAGCGTCTCTGCCGCCGCGCGCGCTTTGTCTTCACGCTGGCCGAGGAAGACCGGGCGGCACTCGGCGTCGCTGCCGCTGACCGATCGGCGGTGCTGCCGCTGGTGACCGGCGCCAAGGCGCCAACCCGCAACGGCCCGCGCCGGATCGACTGCGACGCTGCGTTGATCGGCACCTGGACCTGGCAGCCGAACCGCATCGGCCTGGACTGGTTCCTGGGCAAGGTGGTGCCGCATCTGCGGCCCGGTTTTCGCATCCGCATCGCCGGCCACATGCCCTCAGGCGCCACCTCGGCGCATCCGGGCGTCGAGTTTGTCGGCCGTGTCCCGGATGCCAGGGCGTTCGTGTGCGGCGCGGCTGTCATCCCGCTGATCAGCACCGCGGGCAGCGGCGTGCAGCTGAAGACCATCGAGACCTTCGAACTCGGCCTGCCCTCGGTCGCCACCAGCCGCTCATTGCGCGGCATCGACCATCGCCCCGACAATTGCATCGTCACCGACGATCCGGCCGGCTTCGCCAGGGCCCTGGAGGCTGCGGCCGCCGGCGTCCGGGACGTCGATGGCGGCGCGTTCCATCACCAGCAGGTCAAGGCGCTGGACGTCGCCATCCGGCTCGGCTTGGAAAAACTCGGGGCCGTCAGGCAGGAGGTGTTCGCATGAATATGCACACCGCCCGCGCCGCATTCGGGCTCGACAGCTTGAAGACGATCCTTGGCATCTCCGTGCTCGCCATCCGTTGGGACGATGCCATCGCCCTGCTCACCCGCCTGATCGCCGAGCGGCGCTTCACCAAGGTCAGTTTCCTCAACGCCCACAATGCCAACATCGCCCATTCAGACCCGGCCTTCGCCGAGGCGCTCGACGATTTCCTCATCCTGCCGGACGGCATCGGCGTCGATCTCGCCGCACGGCTCCTCTATGGCGCGCCCTTTCCGGACAATCTCAACGGCACCGACTTCGTGCCGGCCTTCTTGCAGGCCTCGACGCGGCCGCTGACCGTCGGGCTGCTCGGCGCGACGCGTGTCAACGCCGAGGCGGCGTCGGTCAAGCTGGCGGCCCTTGCCGTGCAGCACAATTTCGTGGTCATTCATGACGGCTATTTCTCCGCCGCGCAGGAGCCGGAGATCATCGGCCGGATCGCGACGCTGCGGCCCGATATGCTGCTGGTCGCCATGGGCGTGCCCCGCCAGGAACTGTGGATCGCCCGCCACATCGACGAACGCCACTGCACGATGCCGGTCGCGGTCGGCGCTCTGCTGGATTTCCTGAGTGGCTCGGTGCCGCGCGCGCCGCTCTGGATGCGCCGCCTGCGCCTGGAATGGCTGTTCCGGCTGGCGGTCGAGCCGGGCCGGCTCTGGCGCCGCTACGTCGTCGGCAATCCGGTGTTCCTGTGGCGGGTCGTCAAGCAGAGATGGTCGCATGGCGCCGAAACGGCCGGAGAGCTCCGTTGAACAAAAGGTTCGTTCCAGACGCTCTCGTCGACCCTGGCCTGTTGCCGAAGACGCCGACGGCGGCGGTGGTGACGGCAAGCTACGCGCCGGATTTCGAGCGCTGCCGCCTGTTGTGCGAGACACTTGACCGGCATGTCTCCGGCGCCGCGCACCATTACATCCTGGTCGAACACCGCGACGTCGCGCTTTTCCGGCAGTTGGAGACTGGCCGGCGCACTGTTGTCGACGAGCGCGACCTGCTGCCGCGCTGGCTGCGCGCCTTCGACGATCCGCTCAGCCTGTTCCGCCGACGTGTCTGGTTCAGCCTGAAAACGCAACCGCTGCGCGGCTGGCACGTGCAGCAGCTGCGCCGCATCGCCATTGCGGCGCATGCCAGGGAGGACGTTCTGGTCTTCTGCGATTCCGACGTCGCCTTCCTGAAGGCCTTCGACTGCACCGCCTTCTGGCGCGACGGCAAGGCGCGGCTGTTCCGCCGCGACGGCGTGCTTGCCGATGACGGTCACGACGAGCATCGCGTCTGGTCGCGCAATGCGGGTTCCGCGCTCGGCATCGACCCGTCGCGGACGTCGACCCACGATTATATCTCGACGCTGATCGCCTGGCGCCGCGACACCGTGCTTGCCATGTGCGGCCAGATCGAGAAGGTCCATGGTCGCGCCTGGGTCGAGGTGGTCGGCTCGGCGCGCAGATTTTCCGAATGCATGATCTATGGCCTCTATGTCGACGATCTGCTGGACGGCGCCGGCCACTTCCACGGTTCGGAGGAATTCTGCCGCGTCCACTGGACGGGAGAGGCGTTATCGGACGACGAGTTTCGCCGCTTCGTTGCCGGCATGGCGCCGGAGCAGGTGGCGATCGGCATGCAATCCTTCATCGGCACCGATATCGGCCGCATCCGCCGCTTGATCGGATTGGGTTAGCCTGAGCAGGAATTCAGGTTAGGACGAGCCGAAAACAGTGGCTTCCGAGAACCGGAGCGGAGCGTACTACAGTACGTAAGCACCGGAAGCGCAGGGAGCCGCTGTTTGCAGGCCGGCCTCACCTGAATTCAGATCGCCTTCGCCGGCCTGCGCAGCGCCGAATAAGTCAGCAGCATCGAAGCGAGATAGAGCATCAGGAAGACCATGTTGAGCGACAGTACCAGCTTCGACGTGTCGGCGATGGTGGTCAGCACATAGGTCAAAAGCAGTGCCTTCAGGGCGGCGAGCAAACCGAGATTGAGCGCCCGCACCGCCGTCTGGCCGCGCGCGAACAACAGCTCCGCCTGGTATTCGACCAGATTGCGCAATCCCGGAACGCAGATTGCCAGCGCCACCAGCGGCGCGGCCTCGGAGACGTTCCGGCCGAGGGCGTTGGGGAAGAAGTGCAGCACGATGCCGAGCGCCAGCAGCGCCAGCGTCGAAACGACGAACACGCCGCCCTCGATGCCGCTCTTGACCGCCAGCCGCGACAACAGGTCCGGCGCGCGCATCATGCGTTGCACCAGCATCATCGAGAAGGTGCGGATCGGGATCGCGGTCAGGTCGACCAGCCGCATGATGATGGCATAGATGCCGGCCAGATGCGGGCCGCCGATCGCCAGCACCAGCAGCTTGTCGAATTCCGACTGCAGGTAGAACAGCACTTCCGCGCCGGCGACGTAAATGGAATCGGCAAGCCGCCTGAGATAAAGCTCGATGCGCAGCCGCAGTCTTTGGCGTGGATAGAACCAGCCGAAAGCCAGAAGCAGCGAGGCGGCGTTGGCGCCGATATAGAACCACGACCACGCCCAGATGCTGTGCTGCGCCGAGACCATGAACAGCACCGCGCCAAGCGCCCGCAGTGCCGTTGCCAGGATCGCCAGGATCGCGGCGCGCCCGAATTTGCCCAGCCCGTTGTTGACGATCAGCGCCACCTCGACCGGCCGCCACAACAGCGCTTCGGCAAACACGATCGCCGAAAACACCGACAGCGGCACGGTGCCGGCAAAGAACATCAGGTAGACCCCGAACGAGGCCAACGCCAGGAACGGCAGCGAAACGACGCCGAGCAGCAGGAAGCCGGCTGTGAAGGTGCCGATCAGATTGGGGCGGATGGTGGCGGTGCGGTAGAGCGCCGAGATGAAACCGAAGGCCAGGATCCGCGACAGCATCACGCCGGCCGCCGAGGCGGTGGCGAACATGCCGAATTCGGAGATCGACAAAGTGTTGGCGAGGGCGATGAAATAGGCCAGCGAAAACACCAGCCGCCCGCCGGCGCCGCTGATCGCCGAAAAATAATCGCGCACCAGCCCCCGTCGCTCGGCCACGAAAGTGCCGATCCGGGTGAAACTGCGCCTTTGCGGTATGCCGCGAGCTTCGGTCATGCGCCGGGAAGCCATAGGCGGGAAAGCTTAACGTGCCGTTCTGAGGCCCGAAAGCACTGAAATTCCGACACTTGAGGTTATGAAAAGCTTACATGCCGGCATGCCGAAATTAACTTTTTGTTTCCTATGCTTGTTTAGCGTGGCTTAACGAGTAGCCGACCGCCGCTGCCCCAGCGGCCAAAGAGTGAAGCTCCAAGATAATGGTCGACAGGGAAAACCGTGAAGACTGGAGGCGCGAGCGTTCATTGCTGGCGCTCGGCCAGGCCATGCGCGGTGAGGATGACGCATCCCTGGTCTCGATAGGCGATCGCGCAGATTCTGCTTGGCGCGAGGATGCCGCCACGCGCCATCGCCTTGCCCGTTCACGGCGTGAGGTGCGGGCGAACCCAGCGCCGTCTGCCGCCGCCGGAACAGAGCGCTTCCGGACAGAGCCGGAAGCGGCTGCAGGGGACGACGTCTGGCGCGCACAAGAGGACGCCGGCGATCTTCCGCCGGCCATGCCGTATTCAAGGCAATCCGCTGAAGAACCTTCCGGCAGCACTCGCTCGCGTGACACGTCCGGATCGCGCCAGGACGATCAACAGTGGAAGCCGCTGATCGATCCGATGCAGGTCGTCCGTGGCATTGCCAGGTCGAAACTGCTGATCATCACCACCACCCTGATCGGTGCCGGGCTCGGCATCGCGATCGCGCTGTCGACGCCGAAGAAATATGAAGCCACCGCTGAACTGATCGTTGACCCGCGCGACCTCAAGCTCACCGACCGGGACCTTACCCAGAATGTGGTCGCTTCCGACGCCACGCTCGCCATCGTTGAAAACCAGGTCCGGGTGCTGACCTCGGGCACGGTCTTGAACAAGGTCGTCGATAAGCTCAACCTGGCCAACGATCCGGAGTTCAATGGCCAGGGTGCCGGCGGCCTCGGCATCAGATCTCTCATTCGCTCGATTCTCCCGCACCAGGACGGCCCGAGCGGCGCCGACGAGGTCCGCCGGCGTGCGCTCGCCGTTGGCAATCTGGCCGAAAGCCTGTCTGTCGAGCGTGGCGGCAAGACTTTCGTCATCACCGTCAGCGCGATCACGCAGAACGGCGAGAAGTCGGCGCTCATCGCCAACACGATGACGGATGTGTTCCTGCAGACCTTCGGTCAGATCCAGTCCGCTACGGCCGGCCGTGCGACCGACGAACTGACGGCAAGGCTCGATGAACTGCGCAAGGGCGTCGAGGCAGCCGAACGCAAGGTCGAGGAGTTCAGAGCGTCGCATGACCTCGTCGACGCACAGGGTCATCTGATCAGCGACGATGAGATGCTGAAGCTCAACGAGCAGCTCTCGGTCGCCCGCGCCCGCACGCTGGAGCTCAATGCAAGGGCGGCTTCGGCGCGCTCGATCGACGTGAATTCGGTTCTCGCCGGCACCTTACCGGAAGAGATCAATTCCAACACGATGAGCGATCTGCGTTCGCAATATGCAACGCTCAAGCAGGAGGCGGACCGTGCCGCCATCCGGCTGGGTCCGCGTCATCCTGAACTCCAGGCGCTGAACGCACAGATTGCCGGGGCGCGCGACCGCATCGCCGGCGAGTTGCGCCGCATCGCTTCCTCGCTGCAGGTCGATCTGAAACGCGCCGTCCAGTTGGAACAGGATCTCTCCTCCCGCCTTGCCCAGCTCAAGGTGCGCAGCGGCGACGTCAACAGCGATTTGGTGTCGATGCGCGAACTGGAGCGCGAGGCCGCCGCCAAGCGCTCCGTCTACGAACAATATCTGCTGCGCGCCAAGGAGACCGGCGAGCAGAAGGATATCAACACCGCCAACATGAATGTGATCTCCAAGGCCTTCGCACCGCTCGAGGCCAAAGGTCCGTCGCGGGCCGTGATGGCCCTTGCCGGTCTGCTTCTGGGGCTTGCCTCTGGAATTGGCCTCGGTGCCATGCGCGGCGCCTATGAAAGCCTGCGCGAGACCGCCGCATCGCGCTCGCGCCGCGACCGCAAGGCGCCTGTCGAAGACCAGGCATTCCGGGCGGCGCCGCCGCCCGCGCCGCCAGTGCCGGCAGCGCCCGTGCCGCCGGTGCCACCCCCGCCGCCAGCACCGCCACCGCCCTTGGCACAGGCCGAAGTCGCTCCCGCCGGACGCCCCGGGCGTGTCGCCGCGATCATGGCGAAATTGCGCAATGTTCTCTCCCGCAAGCCATCCGCCGAATTGGACGATGACAGCGAATTCGCCCCCTTTGGCGACAATGCGCGGCCGGCGGATGCTGCCATGCCCTCAGGCTTCCCGAACCCGGATTCCGCCTTCATGCCGCGGTCGTCGGTCTATTCGCGGCCGCCTTTCCCGCCAGGCTTCGATGCCTCCTATTCCCAGCCGATGGGGCCGCCGTCGCGGTCGCCCCTGATGCCGCCATTGCCGATCTATCCGGCTCCGCCGCCCTATCCCCCTGCAGGTTACCCCTATACCCAGGCCATGGCGCCCAATGCCGGGCACATGCCGTATCCGCCGCAGGCCGCGCCGCCGGCGTATCAACCCCAGCCATCGGTGGAGCCTTCGCCGGTTGAGGAAGGCGCCGAACAGGCGCCGATCGAGGAAATTCGTGCCAGCCTGCGCGAATTCCGCGAGGCGGTCCGCGAACTCACCGAGAGCCGCGCCCGCCGCCGCTACTTCTGAGCCACAAGATACGTTGCCGAGGCCGAACAAAACCATCCCGGTTTTCGCGTAAACGGCATGGGACGGCGCTTTGACGGGATTGCGTGCCGAAATTTTCGTGACAATGCCGCGCTGCATGTTGCCGTCGCCGGGACATTGCGTCTCGAAAGCGGCGTCGCGCGAAACAGGGTTGAGGATGTTCATGGCCGAAGTGATTGACGGAAAGAGCGTTGCCGAGGATGTGGTGCGGACGGTCAAGGCGTTGACCGCCGAGCTGGTCGCCAAAGGCAACGCCAAGCCTGGTCTGGCCGTGGTCATCGTCGGCGAGGATCCGGCGAGCCAGGTCTATGTCGCTTCCAAATCGCGCACCGCCAAGGAATGCGGCTTTCATTCGCTCCAGCACACGCTGCCGGCGGAGACTTCCCAAGAGGCGCTGCTCAAGATCATCGCCGACCTCAACGCCGATCCGGCCATCAACGGCATCCTGGTGCAGCTGCCGCTGCCCGCCCATATCGACGCCGGCAAGATCATCCAGGCGATTGCGCCTCAGAAGGATGTCGACGGTTTCCATTTCATCAATGTCGGCAAGCTCGGCACGGGCGAACTCGACACGGCCTTCGTTCCCTGCACGCCGGCCGGCTCCATGCTTCTGATCGAGCGCGTGCGCGGCAAGGACCTGTCCGGCCTCAACGCCGTCGTCGTCGGCCGCTCCAACATCGTCGGCAAGCCGATGGCCAATCTGCTGCTTGCCGCCAACTGCACCGTCACCATCGCCCACAGCCGCACCAAGGATCTGCCGGCGCTTGCCCGCACCGCGGACATCCTGGTCGCCGCCGTCGGCCGGCCGGAAATGATCAAGGGGGATTGGGTGAAGCCGGGCGCCACCGTCATCGATGTCGGCATCAACCGCATTCCCGCGCCCGAGAAGGGCGAGGGCAAGTCGCGCCTCGTCGGCGATGTCGCCTATGCCGAGGCGGCCGGGCAAGCCGGCGCCATCACGCCGGTGCCCGGCGGTGTCGGGCCGATGACCATTGCCATGCTGATGGCCAATACGTTAGCTTCTGCCTACCTTGCGGCCGGATTGAAGCGGCCCTCCTTCTGAGCCCGGGTTGACCCTGAAAGCGCCAGTTTTGCCGAACCCCACCATTTCCCCGGAACGGCCGGTCATGACTGATCCCGTTCAAGGTGGCCGGCAGTTCGCCTTCCTGCTGGTCGACAAGTTTTCCATGTTCTCGCTGGCCGCGGCGATCGACACCTTCCGGTCGGCGAACCGTCTGCTCGGCCGCGATTTCTATGGCTGGACCACGGTGTCCGCCGATGGCGATCCGGTGATGGCGTCCAACGGCCTGCCGCTCAAGATCGACTATGCCGTCGCCGACCTGCCGCCGGTCGACATCCTTTTCGTTTCGGTCGGCCTGACGACGGAATTTCCCGGCAAGAGCAAGGTTCTGGCGGCGTTGCGCAGCTGGGGCCGGCGCGGCAACGCGCTCGGCGCGCTGTCGGTCGGGTCCTACCTGCTGGCCGAGGCCGGCCAGCTCGACGGTTACCGCTGCACCATCCATTGGGAAAACCGCGCCGGCTTCATGGAGCGCTTCCCCGACATCAACTGCACCGGCAATGTCTTCGAGATCGATCGCAAGCGCTACACCTGCGCCGGCGGCACCACCTCGATCGACCTGATGCTGGAGATCGTGCGCGGCGATTTCGGCTCGAACCTCGCCAATGGCGTCGCCAACCAGTTCCAGCACGAGCGCATCCGCTCGGCCGGCGACCGCCAGCGTGTCGGGCCGGAGCGCGATCTGACCGGCAAGTCGGAGAAGCTGAGGCGCATCGTCGAGCTGATGGCCGACCACCTCGATGAGCCGCTTTCGGCGGTGCAACTCGCCAAATCGGCTGGCCTTTCGGTGCGCCAGGTCGAGCGTCTGTTCCTGCGCCACCTCAACGTGACGCCCGGCCGCTACTACATGCGGCTGCGGCTGGAGCGGGCGCGCGAATTGCTGCGCCAGACCAACATGCCGATCCTCGACGTGGCGATCGCGACCGGCTTCACCTCGCATTCCTATTTCGCCCAGAGCTACCGGCTGCAGTTCGGCCGGCCGCCCTCCGAAGAGCGCCGCACCACCTACTGAGCCGGGCTTCGATCTGGCTTCAAGACGCCTGCTGCCGGGGCGATCCCGCCGCACGAACGCTTTGTCTCCGCTCCGGGGGCCTGAGTGAGACGGCCGCGCCGGGCTTGTGTCCTGAAGCAGCCTCAAATAGCTTCCCTGTGCGGATTAGGGGGCTAACTCAGGAGATTTCGATGGCAGTATTTGCGCGGAGCATCGCTGCGGCGATCCTCCTGTTCTTCATGACGACGGTAGGCTTCGCCGCCAACAAGGTCATCATCATTCTCGACGCTTCCGGCTCGATGTGGGCACAGATCGACGGCAAGCCCAAGCTCGAAATCGCCAGGGAATCGCTGAGGACCGTGCTTCAATCGGTTCCCGCCGACGACGAGATCGGCTTCATGGCCTATGGCCATCGCGAAAAAGGCAGCTGCGACGACATCCAGCTGATCGTGCCGCCTCAGGCAGGCTCGGCAAGCGCCATCACGGATGCCGCCGACAGTTTGAAATTCCTTGGCAAGACGCCGTTGACGGCGGCCGTCAAGCAGGCGGCGGAAGCGCTGAAATACACCGAGGACAAGGCAACCGTCGTCCTGATCACCGATGGGTTGGAAACCTGCGGCGGTGACCCCTGTGCACTGGGCAAGCAACTCAAGGCATCCGGCGTCGATTTCACCGCCGATGTCGTCGGCTTCGGATTGACAGCCGACGAGGGCAAGCAGATCGCCTGCCTGGCTGAAAACACAGGCGGCAAGTACATCCAGGCCTCCGATGAGAAGGCGCTGCAGGAAGCCCTGGTCGAAACCGTCGCTGCCCCGGCGCCGGCACCCGCGCCTGAACCGGCTCCCGCACCGGCGCCTGCCCCCGAGCCTGCCAAGCCGGAATTCAATTTCATGCCGACGGCGGTGCTTGCCGAGGGCGGTGATCCGGTCACCGACGGTAATGCCTGGGAAGTCTACAAGGCAAAGTCCGACGGCACGCGTGGCGACAACGTCACCACCGAATATGGCGCCTACAAAGCCAATCTGGAACCGGGCGATTACGTCATCGTCGCGCGCGACGGCGAGGCCAAGGTGGAGCAGAAGGTCAAGATCGAGGCAGGCCAGGTCGCCAAGCCGCTCTTCACCTTGAATGCCGGCACGCTCATCATTCATCCGCGACCAAGCGCGGGGGCGGATGTTGTCGATGGCGCGGCCGTCGTGATCGACTACCCAGGTGCCGATAATCCCGCGACCTACTATGGGACCACCAAGACCGTGTTGCCGGCCGGCGAGGAGAAAGTGACGGTCACGATCGGCCAGGGCGTGGCTTCCGAGACGATACCGCTCGCTGCCGGCAAGACAGTCGAAAAGGACATCATCGCCGGCGTCGGACATGTCGTTGCCAACGCCTATTATACAGCCGGCGGCGACAAGGCCGACGGTTCGGGCATCGGCTTCAAGGTCGTGAAGGCGAAAAAGAAGATCGACGGAACCCGGGACGAGGTGACCTATGCCTATGGTCCCGACAGCAAGTTCGATCTGCCGCCTGATGACTATGTGTTGATTGCGACGGTCGATCTTGCCGTCGTCGAGCAGCCGTTCAACGTCAAGGTCGGCGAATTTCAGGATGTGAAGGTCGCCATGAATGCCGGCGTGCTGGCGATCACCGCGCCCGGAGCCTCGAAGATTGAGATTTTCGAAACCAAGAAGGACATCAACGGCAACCGCAAGTCGCTTGGCTACGCATACGACCAGAAGTATCAGGCGGCGATACCGGTGGGTGACTACGCCGTCGTCTCGGAGAAATCGGACAACAGCTCGAAGGAAGGCACTGTGACGGTCAAGGCCGGCGAGCGGGCTGAGTTGACGGTGCAATAGGATCGCATGGATAATGTAAAAAGGGCGGCCACGAGCCGCCCTTTTTCATGGATGAGACGGATCACGTCAGGCCGTTCCGAAAGCGCTGGCGCCATGGTCGGCGCGGCCCACCAGCTGCCGGAAGCCGGCGAACAGCTCGCGGCCGAAGCCGAACTCGTTGCCGATGAGATCGGCTTCAGCGGTGCGGCGCAACGCGAACTCGGTCCCCGGCACCAGCACTTCCAGCGTGCCGGCATCGGCGTCGAGACGGATGATGTCGCCTTCATGGATCCGGGCGATCGGCCCGTCCTCGACGGCTTCCGGCGTCACATGGATCGCCGCCGGCACCTTGCCGGAAGCGCCCGACATGCGCCCGTCGGTGACCAGCGCCACGCGCTGGCCGCGATCCTGCAGGATGCCGAGCACTGTGGTCAGTTTGTGCAGTTCCGGCATGCCGTTGGCCTTCGGGCCCTGGAAGCGGATGACGGCGATGAAATCGCCGGTGAGCGTGCCGGCCTTGAACGCGTCGTTCAGGCCCTGCTGGCTGTCGAACACCTTGGCCGGCGCCTCGATGATGCGCCGTTCCGGCTTTACGGCGGAGGTCTTGATGACGGCGTGGCCGAGATTGCCCGCCAGCACCTTCAGGCCGCCGGTCGGCTGGAACGCCTTGTGGAACGGCGCCAGCACCTTTTCGTCGCCGCTGGCTTGCGGCGAGGCCTCGCGCACCACCGAGCCATCGGCGCCGAGCTTGGCCTCGACCGCGTAGGGTCGCAGGCCTTCGCCCCACACCGTCTGCACATCCTCGTGCAGCACGCCCTCGTCGAGCAGTTCGCGGATCAGGAAGCCGAGCCCGCCGGCGGCATGGAAATGGTTCACGTCGGCAAGCCCGTTCGGATAGACGCGGGCCAGAAGCGGCACGGCTTCCGACAGGTCGGAAATATCCTGCCAGGTCAGCGCGATGCCGGCCGCGGCTGCCATGGCAATCAGGTGGATGGTGTGGTTGGTCGAGCCGCCGGTGGCATGCAGGCCGACGACGCCGTTGACGATCGACCGCTCGTCGATCATCCGCCCGACCGGCGTATAGGCATTGCCGAGCGCGGTGATGGCCAGCGCCCGCTTCGTCGCCTCGCGGGTCAGCGCATCACGCAACGGCGTGCCGGGATTGACGAAGGAGGCGCCGGGCGTGTGCAGGCCCATGATCTCCATCAGCATCTGGTTGGAATTCGCCGTGCCGTAGAAAGTGCAGGTGCCCGGCCCATGGTAGGACTTGGACTCGGCTTCCAGCAGTTCGGCGCGTCCTGCCTTGCCCTCGGCATAGAGCTGGCGGACCTTGGCCTTCTCGTCATTGGGCAGCCCGGTCGTCATCGGTCCGGCCGGGATGAACACCGCCGGCAGATGGCCGAAGGTCAGCGCCGCGATCACCAGTCCCGGTACGATCTTGTCGCAGACGCCGAGAAAGACAGCGGCGTCGAACATGTTGTGCGACAGGCCGACCGCCGCCGACATGGCGATCACGTCGCGCGAAAACAGCGACAATTCCATGCCGGGCTGGCCCTGCGTGACGCCATCGCACATCGCCGGCACGCCGCCGGCCACCTGGGCGATGCCGCCGGCCTCGCGCGCGGCCTCCTTGATCAGGGCAGGGAAGGTCTCGAAGGGCTGATGCGCCGACAGCATGTCGTTGTAGGAGGTGATGATGCCGAGATTGGGCACCTTGTCGGCGCCGAGCGCCAGCTTTTCCGAGGGGCTGCACACCGCAAAGCCGTGGGCGAGGTTGCCGCAGGACAGCACCGACCGGTTGGCGGTCTGGTTCGACGCTTCGGCGATACGGCCGAGATAACGTTCGCGGCCCGCCTTCGAACGTTGGCGGATGCGCTCCGTGATGGCTTCGATGTCGCTTCTTGCGGTCATGGCGGTCGGTCCTTTCAGGCGAGGTCCCGGAAACATCCTCCCGCCGTTGCCGGGACCACTAAATCTAAAATCAGGGCGCCCAGAAAACCTCTACGGGCCTGGGAGCGGCGTCGAGCACGGCGCGGATCGGCTTTCGCGGCCCGGGCGCGACCGCGCCGTCGAAGGCGGTGCGCTTGTCCTCGCCCTCTATGTGCAGCGCGATGAAGCCGGCATCGATGATGCGCGCCAGCGTCAGGGTCAGCCGCGGCTCGCCCGCACTGGCCGCGTGGACCGGCAGGATGATCCTGTCCGAGGCTGGGTCGAGCAGCTTGGCCAGATCGTCGGCATCGGGAAAGAACGAGGCGGTGTGGCCGTCCGGCCCCATGCCGAGCACCACGACATCGAGCGGCCAGGGCAGGGAGCGCAGTGCGGCATCGTCGGATGCCGCCGCATCCTCGATGCCCGATGCCTCATGGTAGAGCGGCACGAAGCGCGCCGCCTTGGCAGAGTTCTGCAAGAGATTGGCGGCCACCAGCCCGGCATTGGAGCGCGGCGAGGAGGCCGGCACGAAACGCTCGTCGACCAGCGTCACGATCACCTTGTCCCAGGCGATCGGCATCGCCGAAAGGGCGGCAAAGAATTTTGCCGGCGTCGTGCCGCCGGAGACGGCCAGCACTGCGGTGCCGCGCTCGCCGATCGCCCTGGTCAGCCGATCGGCGACGCGGCCGGCCAGCACCGCGGCCAGGTGCGGGCGGTCGGGGAAAGCGTTCCAGTTGTAGCTGGCGCCGTTCAATTGCTCTCGTGCCATGTCCGCCCGTCACGTTCGATCAGCGCTATCGAGGCCGACGGCCCCCATGTGCCCGCCGTATAGCCCTGTGCTTCCTGCTTGGCGCCTTCCCAGGCATTCTGGATCGGGTCGATCCATTTCCACGCCGCCTCGACCTCGTCGCGGCGCATGAACAGCGTCTGGTTGCCGCGGATGACGTCCATGATCAGCCTTTCATAGGCATCGGGCGCGCGGCCGTCGAAGGACTGCGCGAAGCTCATGTCGAGGGAGATTTGGCGCAGCCGCATGCCGCCCGGGCCTGGATCCTTGATCATGATGAACTGCTTGACGCCTTCGTCCGGCTGCAGGCGGATGACCAGCTGGTTGGCGAAGATCGGTCCGGCACCGCTGTCACCGAAGATCGAATGCGGGATCGGTTTGAATTCGATGACGATTTCCGAAACCCGGGTCGCCAGCCGCTTGCCGGTCCTGAGGTAGAACGGAACGCCAGCCCAGCGCCATGTGCCGATCTCGGCCTTGATGGCGACGAAGGTTTCGGTGTTGCTGTCCTTGCCGAGCTCCTCGACATAGCCCTTCACCGGTCCGCCGGCCGATGCACCGGCGCGGTACTGGCCGCGCACCGTGTGCTTCGGCGCCTCGTTGCCGTTGATGCGCTTCAGCGCCCGCAGCACCTTGAGCTTCTCGTCGCGCACGGCGTCGGCGTCCATCGATGACGGCGCCTCCATGGCGACGAGGCAGAGCAGCTGCAGCATGTGGTTCTGCACCATGTCGCGCAGCGCGCCGGCCTTGTCGTAATAGGTGACGCGGTCTTCCAGGCCGACGGTCTCGGCCACGGTGATCTGCACGTGGTCGATATGGGCGGAGTTCCACAGCGGCTCGTAGAGCGCGTTGGCAAAGCGCAGCGCCATCAGGTTCTGCACCGTCTCCTTGCCGAGATAATGGTCGATGCGGAAGATCTGGCTTTCGTGGAAGTCGTCGCCGACCAGATCGTTGAGCGCCTGCGCCGAGGCAAGGTCGCGGCCGATCGGCTTCTCCAGCACGATGCGCGAATTCGGCGTGATCAGCTTGTGCTCTTTGAGCTTGTGCGAGATATCGCCGAACAGCGCCGGCGCAACGGCCAGATAGAAGGCGCGGATGCTCTCGCTCTCGCCGATCGCCTTCTTGAGCTTGTCAAAGCCGGCGCCATTTGTGGCATCGGCGGAGACATAGGAAAGCCGCGCCAGGAAGGTCTTCAATTCCTTGGCGTCGATATCGGCCGGCTTGACGTGGTCGGAGATCGCCTGGCTGGCGAAAGCGCGGAATTCCTCGTCGCTCATTTTCGAGCGCGATGTGCCGATGATGCGTGTCGGCTCGGAGAATTGATGGTCGCGCTGGCGATAATAGAGCGACGGCAGAAGCTTGCGTTCCGACAGGTCGCCGGTGCCGCCGAAAATGATGAAGTCGAAAGGGTCGACGGGAATGATCTGGCTGGTCATGGTCTGTCCGCTTTGACGCCGGTCGCGAGTACGCGGCTGATATATTCTAATCGATTTAAATTTTCCAGTGCCATGGTGTCACATCGAGGACCAATCGCTGGTTATTGATTGGGTCCACATGTGCGCTTGACACTGGCGCTTGCCGGAGGCTTGTCGGTGAACGAAGACTCCGGAAGCTTTCGCAGTTGCAGCATAGAACGTGAATGTGACGAAAGCTAAGGGAGAAATGGCGCCTTGTCTGTCGCGGCATGGGCCGCGCCGGTCAGCGGCCTTATGGTTCCAGGAAGACATCGATGAGCGGGAAAAGCATGCGTCTGGAAAACAAGGTTGCCATCATCACCGGCGCGGCATCCGGCTTCGGCGAAGGCATGGCCAAGCGCTTCGCGCAGGAGGGCGCCAGGGTCGTTGTCGCCGACCTCAACGCCAAGGGGGCGGAGCGCGTCGCCGGCGAGATAGGCGAGGCGGCGATCTGGACGCAGACCGATGTCTCGCTGCGCTCCGAATTCGACGAGATGGTCTATGCCGCCAAGAGCGCCTTCGGCCGCATCGACATCATGGTCAACAATGCCGGTTACACCCACCGCAACGGCGACATGCTGAAGATCGACGAGGAAACCTTCGACCTCATCACCGCTGTCAACATGAAGGCGATCTATCACGCGGCTCTTGCCGTGGTGCCGATCATGGAGCGGCAAGGTGGCGGCGTCATCCTGACCACGGCCTCCACCGCTGGCCTCAGGCCACGGCCCGGCCTCACCTGGTACAATGCCTCGAAAGGTTGGGCGATCACCGCCACCAAGTCGATGGCGGTGGAACTCGCGCCGAAGAACATTCGCGTCAATTGCCTCTGCCCGGTCGCCGGCGAAACCGGCATGCTGGAGAAGTTCATGGGCGCCGACACGCCCGAGATTCGCCAGACTTTCCGCGCCTCGATCCCGCTCGGCCGGCTTTCGACCCCACTCGATATCGCCAATGCCGCACTCTGGCTGGCATCGGACGAAGCCGCCTTCATCACCGGCGTAGCGCTGGAGGTCGATGGCGGCCGTTGCATCTGAAGCGCATCGTCATCGTGGCGCCGGTCGGTTCGACAGTGCCCGCGACTTCGAGTTTGACTTGTACCGGCAACGTACGGCCTCAGCCGCAAATGCGCCGGTACATCAGCCGCCGGTCTTGATGTAGCTCTTGTAGACCCAGCCTGTCTTGCCGTTGTAGACGATCTGACACCATTGCTTGCAGTTCATCACCTGCACCGAGGTTCTTGCCGGCACGGTGACGATGGCGGCTGCGTTCTTCTTCGGGCCGCTGCGCATGGTCACCGGTCTCAGGATTCGCCCGTTGCCGGCCGCCGCCACCTTTTGTGGCTTGGCCTTGGCCTTGCTGCCATCATCACTCGCCGTCGGCTGCTGTTCGGGCGCCTGTGGCTGCACTTCAGGGATCGCGGCGGTCTTGGCTCCATCCGGATTACTGCTTGCCGCTGGCGCGGGCGCGGCAACCTTGGCAAGTTCGCTGGCGGCATCGGTATCGGTCGCCGGTGGCGCGAATGCCGCCGCGACAGCCGGCTTGACCGGCGTCGGCTTAGCCTGATTGGCCGCTTGGCTGGAGGCAGCCGCCTGATCGGGTGCCGCCGAAGCGACCTTCGGCTGCACTCCCATCCAGCGGGGATCATTGGCCGCCAGTGCTTGTATGTTTGGTCTCGCCGCCGCCATCGTCGGCGAGACCTGATCGGACTTGCGGGCGGGCTGCGGCACGGTCGCCGCGGCCACCGTGGTTCCGGCGGGGACGATCTTCGTCGTTTTCACCGGAATGGCCGGAATACTCTGTTCCTGGCTGGCAGCTGCCTGCCGCTCGCTCGTCGGCAATGCCAGCCAGAGCGCCACCGCGGCCACGCCGAGCAGCGCGGCGGTGCCCACCGCGGCAATCACCAGATGCGAGTTCGAACGGACTCCCTGCCAGAAGGACGGCCGCATGTCGTATCCAAACTGCATGGCAAAGCGCCGACGTTCCGGAGCACCGAAACTGAAGGGCTCTCTCACTCTCGCCACCTCCATAAGCGGGCCGATGTTCTTTCGATCATTGCCGCAAGTCCGGCGTCTGATCGGCATCGGTCCCAAAAATCAACACGGGCAAGCCCGCAGCAATCCCCGAATAGTCGCCCAGAAGCGCGAACCTTTCGCCCCCGATTGTGGCATCAGTACGCCGTTATAAAGGATTCTGCGCCTTTGCCGCCATTTCCGCAATGTGTCGCAAGGGCAATGAATATTACAATATTACATCAGATCGTGATGGCGATTGGACCGAGCACGAGGCGCGTCGCGTCGAAACGGGTCCATGCGACTCACTTCAGGCCTGTATGGTTTCCCCTAACCGGGGGCACTTTTGGCCAATATGCCCCTAGATCCGGTCGCGCAGCGCGAACCAGTTGAGCGCCAGGAAAAGCAGCGGCGTGCGGAAACGGCGGCCGCCGGGAAATGGCGGAATTTTCAGATCCTCGATCAGTTTCAGCCGGTCGCGATTGCCGGCGACGGTCTCGGCATAGAGCTTGCCGAAGAAGTTCGACAGCATGACACCGTGGCCGGAATAGCCGCCGGCCGAGATCACATTGGGCATCACTTCGCGCACGAATGGTTTCCTCGGCACGGTGATGCCGACATAGCCGCCCCAGCCATGGGTGATCTCGATATCTTTCAGCGCCGGATAGAGCTCTACGATCTGGCGGCGAATGTGGATGTGGATATCCTTCGGGTCGTTGACGCCATAGACCTCGCGTCCGCCGAACAGCAACCGGCCGTCCCTCGATTTGCGGAAATAGCGCACCACGAAGCGCGAATCATCGACGGACTCACCGCCGGGCAGCACTTTCGAATCCGCCCCCAAAGGGACGGTCGCACCGATGAAGGAGCCGATCGGCATGATGTGCGCGGCACTTACCGGTTCGAGCGTGCCGCCATAGGCGTTGACCGCGATCAGGCATTTCTGCGCCGTCACGGTACCTCTTGGCGTGGAAACCCTGACCTTGCCGCCAGCGGAAACGATGCCGGTCGACGGCGTCCCTTCGAACAGCCGCGCGCCGGCCTGCTCAGCCACCCGCGCCGTGCCGATCACCAGCTTCATCGGATGGATATGGCCGGTGCCGGTGTCGCGCGTGCCGCCGAAATAGGCGGTCGAGCCGAGCCGCTCCGCCGTCTCCTTCGCATCCATGAAGGAGATGTACGGATAGGAGAAACGGCCGGCCATGATCTCGGCATGCGCCTTGTAGTCGTCGACATGGCGCGGCTTGTGCGCCACCGAGAGCTGGCCCGGCATGTAGTCGATATCGACCTGGTTGGCGGCGGCGAATTCGATGAGATGCGCCTTCGCCTCTTCGGCGAGATCGAACAGCGCCTTGGCGCGGGACAGGCCGTATTCGGCCTCCAGATCTTCTGCCCAGGCGCGCTGGCCGGTGCCGAGCTGGCCTCCGTTGCGGCCCGATGCGCCGTCACCGAAGCGATGCGATTCGATGAGCACCACATCTGCTCCGGCCTTCGCCAGGTGAACCGCCGCTGACAGGCCGGTGAACCCGCCACCGACAACGACGACATCGCATTTTCGGTCGCCGTCGAGCGCTGGATACTCAGGCCGAGGCCCGGCCGTGTCCTCATACCAGGAGCGGCCGGGAGAAATGGGGGATTGATAGGGCATGGTGCTCACAGGGCAGTAGGGCAGTAGGGCAGTAGGGCAGTAGGGCAGTAGGGCAGTAGGGCAGTAGGGCAGTAGGGCAGTAGGGCAGTAGGTTGAACTATTCAGGGGACAATTTGCGGATCAGAAGCCGCAAGAGCGTTCCCACGCTCTCACTCCGGTTCATCAATGGTTCGGTTGCCTGATGGGAGGTGATTCCGACACGCTGTGCGATCAGCAGATGGGTCTCCAACTCTTTGAGAGATCCCTGCGCAATCCTGAGAAATTGCTGGTAGGAAGCTCGGCTTTCTCGCCCATAACCCTCGGCGATGTTAGCTGGCACGGAAGTGGCTGCCCTGCGTAACTGAGCTGTCAATCCATAGACCTCTTCTTTCGGCCAGGCTCTTGTCGCTTCGTAGATTGATACAGCCAGGTCCATTGCCTGCTGCCAGACGATCAAATCTCTGTATGATTCGATCTTCGCCATCGTCTGCCACCCCTACTGCCCTACTGCCTTACTCCCCTATTCCCCTAAACATTCAGCAACAGATACTCCCGCTCCCACGGGCTGATCACTTCCATGAAGGTCTCGAATTCCGCCCGCTTGATCGCCGCATAGGTGGCGGCGAAGGATTTGCCCAGCAACGCGCAGAGTTCCTCGTCGCCCTCGAACAGGTCGACGGCTTCGAGCAGGCTGCGCGGCAGGTCGATCTCGTCCGCGTTGGCGGTCGTCAGCACCGGCGGCTCGGCCTTGACCTTCCTGGTGATGCCGATCAGCCCGCAGGCTAGCGAAGCCGCCAGCGCCAGGTAGGGATTGGCATCGGAGGACGGGATGCGGTTTTCGACACGCCGCGCCGCCGGATCCGAACGCGGCACGCGGAACGCCGTGGTGCGGTTGTCATAGCCCCATTTGTTGTTGACCGGAGCCGAGGCAGCCTGCGTCAGCCGCCGGTAGGAATTGACATAGGGCGCGAACATCACCAGCGCGTTCGGCACGTGTTTCTGCATGCCGCCGATGAAATGGAAGAACGCCTCGGTCTCCGAGCCGTCCTCGGCCGAAAAAATGTTCTTGCCGGTCTTCTTGTCGATGATCGACTGGTGGATATGCATGGCCGAACCCGGCTGGCCCTGGATCGGCTTGGCCATGAAGGTGGCGTAGATCTCGTGCTTGAGCGCGGCTTCACGGATGGTGCGCTTGAACATGAACACCTGGTCGGCGAGCTCGATCGGGTCGCCGTGGCGCAGATTGATCTCGAGCTGGCCGGCGCCCTCTTCATGGATGAGCGTGTCGATTTCCAGGCCCTGGCTTTCGGAGAAGTGGTAGATGTCGTCGATCAGTTCGTCGAACTCGTTGACGCCGGCGATCGAATAGCCGGCGCCGCCGCCGATCGCACGGCCCGAGCGACCGACGGGCGGGGTGAGCGGATAGTCCGGGTCCGGATTCTTGCGCACCAGGTAGAACTCGATCTCGGGCGCCACCACCGGCCTCAGCCCGAGCTTGTCATAGGCGGCAAGCACGCGCTTCAGCACATTGCGCGGCGTGAATTCGACCGAGCGGCCGTCCTGGTGGACGAGGTCGCAGATGACAGCGGCCGTCGGGTCTTCTTCCCAGGGCACCACTGTCAGCGTCGACAGGTCCGGCATCAGCTTGAGGTCGCCGTCGTCCTCAGGATAGTGGAAGCCGTTGCCGTCTTCAGGATAGCCGCCGGAAATCGTCGTCATGAAAACGGCCGAAGGCAGCGCCAGCGAGGTGTTGGAGGTGAATTTCTTCGACGGCATCATCTTGCCGCGGGCCACGCCCGCCTGATCAGGCGTGATGCATTCGATGTCCTCGATGCCGCGCCATTCCAGCCACTCGCTGACTTCCTTCCAGTTCTTCACACCACGCAGGTTTTTCACGAAGGCAGGCGTACGCGCTCGTCCTCCGCGGCTCGACGGACGGACTTCCTTTTTTGCAGGCGGCATCATTCACCAGATTGGGTTGCGGATTTCGGAGTATAGCCGTGCCCCACTGTTTAAGGGAAGGGGAGGTGCTGCCGGCATTCCTCGTGCCGGTTGAAAATCACGTCGGCCGGCCTAGGTTCGTACGGCTCGCAACCCGGAAGGCATCGATGCGAAACAACGACGAACTGACGACCATTGGCTTCGACGCAGACGACACGCTTTGGCAGAACGAACAGTTCTTCCGCATGACGGAGAAGCGTTTCGCCGCCATGCTTGCCGATCATGGCGAGGAGAACCAGATTTCGGCGCGATTGCTCGAGGCCGAGCGGCGCAACCTTGCCGTCTATGGCTTCGGCATCAAGGGGTTTACCCTGTCGATGATCGAAACGGCGATCGAGGTCACCGACGGGCGCGTACCGGCTTCGGTCATAGCGCAGATCCTCGAGGCTGGCCGCGAGATGCTGAGCCACCCGATCGAGGTCTTGCCGCATGTTCGCGAGACGGTGGAGAAACTTGCCGGCGCGTACCGCCTCGTGCTGATCACCAAGGGCGACCTCTTCGACCAGGAGCGCAAGCTGGCCGGGTCCGGCCTCGGCGACCTGTTCGACGCGGTCGAGATCGTCAGCGACAAGAATGCCGCGACCTATTCCCGCCTTTTCAGCCGCCACGGTGACGGTCCGGCAAAGAGCATGATGGTCGGCAATTCGCTGAAGTCGGACGTGGTGCCGGCCATCGAGGCCGGCGGCTGGGGTGTTCATGTGCCGCACGAACTCACCTGGGTGCTCGAGCATGTCGAGGTGCCGCTCGCCGAGCCGCGGTTTCGCCAGATATCGGACCTCGGGCAATTGCCCGAACTGGTCCAAACCATCACCGGAGGGAGTTGATCGCGCTTTGCACGTCGCCCAAAAGTGACCTCGGTTTTGGGAGAACGACATGCATGGAACAATGACCTGAAGCGCGTCAGGCGACGCCCTTAGCGGCTTATCAGGCGATCGATCACCGGTTGCAGCCGTTCAGGCGTGATCGGCTTGGCGACCACGACGTCAATCAAATTCGACAGGCCCAGGCTCTCCGGCGTACCGGTCTTGGTTGAAAGCAGGATCACGGGAGGAAACGATTTTCCCGAAGCCCGTCGCAACGTTTCGATGCCGGACATCAGGGTGTCGCAGTCCTTGTTGTCCGCGCCGCCATCCAGAACGATCACGCCTGGCACCAGTGTTCGCAAGGTCTTCGCCGCCATGTCGGGCGATTCCGAGATTGGCTTGAGCCCGGATCGCTCGACGATCTTCGACACCACCACGCGATTGATCGGCGATTTCCCGACAACAAGCACTTGCGAGGGACCGCGGATCGTCTCGGTGCTTGAATCCTGGGTCACCAGATTCGGATGTTTTGTGGTCTCGCCCTTGTTAGTCACTGGGCACTCAGGTCGGCCAAGAAACTCGCCCCTATTTCAATGCAGAGTTGAATCTGGTCGACAATTGGCGTGAGATCGCACCCCATGTCAAGTTGAAATAAAAGGCTTCCGAAAACGCCTCCTGCGACAGTGGAGTCAAGCAACAGTACTGTACTGCCCTGTCCACGGATCGGTTGCATAAAAATATAATTCACCTGCGCATACACTGCGCAGGTGAAGGGCCGGTTGCAACGATTTCCTGTCAGCCATGGCTCTGCTGTGTGACGATCACCGGGATCAGCAGGTCGCCCCAATTGCCGTCGCCGCCATGGTGCCTCGCCGAGCGCACCAGCTCCACCGAGACGCCGGCCTCGACTGCCTTCATCACCGACTGGTTGAGCCTGTGCAGATCGTTGGCCAGCATGCGGATCGTTGCCTGCTGGTCGACGCTCATCGTGGTCGATTGTTCTTCTGCCCGTTCCTTGACGCGGCTTATCGATGCCATTGGTCTTCTCCTGTGTCTGAAGCCCTGTTGGGCGTTCCCCGGTGTTTCTGATCCGCTATTCGGCGGCCGGCCTGAACTGTGCGTGCTCGGTCGATTCATGCATGGCGGTGGTCGACGATTTGCCGCCGGTGATTGCCATCGACACGGCGTCGAAATAGCCGGTGCCGACCTCGCGCTGATGCTTGGTCGCGGTGTAGCCATTGGCTTCCGCCGCGAATTCGGCTTCCTGCAACTCGGAATAGGCCGCCATCTGCCGTTCCTTGTAGCCACGCGCCAGTTCGAACATGCCATAGTTGAGCTGGTGGAAGCCGGCGAGCGTGATGAACTGGAACTTGTAGCCCATGGCGCCGAGTTCCCTCTGGAATTTGGCGATCGTCGCGTCGTCGAGATTCTTCCTCCAGTTGAACGAGGGCGAGCAATTGTAGGCGAGCAGCTTGCCCGGATGGTGCTTGCGCACGCCCTCGGCGAATTTTTTGGCCTGTGCGAGGTCCGGCTTCGAGGTCTCGCACCAGATCAGGTCCGCGTGAGGCGCATAGGCGACGGCCCGCGCGATGCAGGGCTCGATACCGTTCCTGACATGGTAGAAGCCTTCCACCGTGCGTCCGGCATCGTAGTCGACGAAGGGCTGGTCGCGCTCGTCGATGTCGGATGTCAGAAGCTTCGCGGCTTCGGCGTCGGTGCGTGCCACGACCAGGGTCGGCGTGCCCATCACATCCGCGGCCAGGCGCGCGGCGTTGAGGTTGCGGATATGCGCGGCAGTCGGGATCAGCACCTTGCCGCCGAGATGGCCGCACTTCTTTTCCGACGCCAGCTGGTCCTCGTAGTGGACGCCGGCGGCGCCCGCCTCGATGAACGCCTTCATGATCTCGAAGGCGTTGAGCGGCCCGCCGAAGCCGGCTTCGGCGTCGGCGACAATGGGCGCGAACCAGGTCTCGACCGAAAGCCCGTTGCCCTCCGAGGTCTCGATCTGGTCGGCACGCTGCAGCGTGCGGTTGATGCGCTTGACCAGCTCCGGCGCGGCATTGGCCGGATAGAGCGACTGGTCGGGATACATCGCCGAGGCGGTGTTGGCGTCGGCGGCGACCTGCCAGCCCGACAAATAGATCGCCTTCAGTCCGGCGCGGACCTGCTGCATCCCCTGGTTGCCGGACATGGCGCCGAGCGCGTTGACGAAATCCTCCTCGTGGATGAGCTTCCACAGCCGGTTGGCACCCATTTCGGCGAGACTCTGGCGGATCTGCACCGAGCCGCGCAGCCGCTTCACGTCCTCCGGCGAATAGGGACGTTCGATACCGTCGAAGCGACCTTCCGGCGCCGAGGGAACGAGATTGTAAAAATCGGTCATGAGTCACTCCGAAGGATTGCTGGACTTTGTTCACGCGCCGATCTTCTGGCACATCTGGATGTGACCGAATTTACATTGCGGCGCGAAATCAGCCAGAAAAATCAGGCTATGTGGCCGAGAATTAGGGAAAACCTGTGTTGTGTTTGACAGGGGGGTGATGTAAATCTGTCATAATTGTAAAACACACCGGCAATGGGATTGCCGCGAACGTCGTGTAAATTCCTGTCAAGGGCAGTCGATGGCTGAGCAGAAGATTTTCGCCGGGCCGCGCATCCGCCGCATCCGCAACGCCAAGGGCCTGACCCAGACGGCGATGGCCGAGGGGCTCGGCATTTCGCCGTCCTACCTCAACCTGATCGAGCGCAACCAGCGGCCGCTGACGGTGCAGCTGATCCTCAAGCTGGCATCCGTCTACAAGGTCGACCCGCATGAGCTGCAGGGCGAGGCGAGGGGATCGGTCGCGGCCTTGAAGGAGGTGTTCACCGATCCGCTGCTGGTCGGCGAATTGCCGGGAGACCAGGAGTTGATCGAACTTGCCGAGGCGGCGCCCAATGCGTCCGCGGCGGTGATAAAACTGTTTCGTGCCTATCGCGAGCAGGCCGATCGGCTGTCAGACCTCAACGAACTCCTGGCGCGCGAGGGGCGGGCGACCGCGCTGTCCGGCGCTCGCCTGCCGATCGACGAGGTGCATGAGACCTTCGAGCGGCGGCCAAACCATTTTACGGCACTTGAGGAAGAAGCCGAGGCGTTCACCGCGGTGCTCGATCCCGGCGACGATCTGTTCGGTGCGTTGAAGGCATGGCTGAAGCGCGAATACGGCATCGTGGTCAAGGTGCTGCCGGTCGCCACCATGCCGAACTGGCGCCGCCGCTATGACCGCCATTCGCAGCGCCTGTTCCTGTCCGAGCGCCTGTCACCGTTCGACCAACTGCGCGAGGTGGCGATGGAGGCCTGCCTGATCCGCATGACGGTCGCGGTCGCCGGCGAGATCCAGGCGCTCAAGCTGACCACGGACGAGGCCCGCCGCCTCGCCCGTTTCGAGCTCGGCCGCTATGCCGCGCATGCGCTGATGATGCCCTACCAGACCTTTCATGCCGCCGCCGTCCGCGCCCGCTACGACATCGACGTCCTGCGTTCGCGCTTCGGCGTCTCCTTCGAGCAGGCGGCGAACCGGCTGACCATGCTGCAGCGGCAGCGCGCACTCGGAGTGCCGTTCTTCATGCTGGAGGTCGACAATGCGGGAAACCGCTTTCGCAGGGCCGGCAGCCAGGGCTTTCCGCACAGCCGCTTCGGTGGCGGTTGCCCCAAGCTGCCCGTCCATGCCGCCTTCACCCAGCCGGGCCAGGTTTTCGTCGAAGCGGTGGAAATGCCTGACGGCGCCGAGTTCCTGTGCATCGCCCGCACGCTTGAGGGGCCGCAGGGCGCGTTCGCGGAGCGTCCGCGCCGCACAGCACTGCTGCTCGGTTGCGACATCGGCTTTCGCGACGACATCGTCTATGGCGCGGCACTACCCGGCGCCGCGGTCGGCGCAAGGGCTGGACAAGGCGCCGTCGCGGCGACGCCGGTCGGACCCGCCTGCCGGCTTTGCGAGCGCGTCGGCTGTCTGGCGCGCGCCGAACCGCCGGTGACGCGTCCGCTTGGCCTCGACGAGATGGTGACGGGCCTGAGCGCCTTCGACTTCCAGTAATGCGGCAGCAGCAGTAAAGGTGCCACAATCGTCGCCGGTTTCTGGATCACTCGCGGCGTAGCTCTTTGCGTTACGCGAACAGAGCAGTTTTTTGTCGCCCCTTGCGCATCGCCCCGTCCACAAAAGCTCGACAGTCGCGGCCATGACAGACGCAGCATCATCGCCGGGCCTTGTTGCATCGACTTCCTCGCCGCGCGAGGAACGCGTCGGCATGATTCTGGTCTTCCTGTCGGCGCTGATGTGGAGTTTCGGCGGCACCATCGCCCGCTTCATCACTGTCGGCGACAGCTGGACGGTTATTTTCTGGCGCTCCGTCTGGGCCGCCGCCTTCCTGCTCTCTTTCATGACCTGGCGTGACGGCTGGCGCGGCATGCTGAAATCGTTTCGCGACATGGGACTGCCTGGCCTTGCCGTCGGGTTCTGTTTCGCCATCGCATCGACCGCCTTCGTCGTGGCACTCGCCTACACCACCGTCGCCAACATCCTCTTGATGCAGGCCGGCGTGCCGCTTCTGGCGGCGCTGTTGGCCTGGGCCTTGTTTCGCGAACGTGTCAGTGCCGTGACCTGGGTGGCGATTGCCGCCGTCATTGCCGGCGTTGCCATCATGGTGTCTGAATCGCTTGATGGCGCCGTCTCGCCCATAGGCGACGGGCTGGCGCTGCTGATCGCTTTGATGTTCTCGGTCGCCACCGTCATCACAAGGCGGTTCGCCAGCGTGCGCATGACGCCGGCGACCTGTCTCGGCACAATCCTGGCCGCGGGCTTTGCCGCCTCGCAGGCGTCTATCTTCACAGTGTCAGCCGCCGACATGGGCTTTCTCTTCGCCTTCGGCGTGGTCAATCTCGGCATTGGTCTTGCCTTCTTTGCCACCGGCGCGCGATTGATCCCGGCGGCCATCGCGGCACTGCTCGGCACCTTCGAGCCGATCCTTGGGCCGATATGGGTCTGGCTCATCCATTCCGAGGTGCCGTCCGGGCGCACCATCATCGGCGGCGCCGTGGTGGTCACCGCGCTGCTCGTCCATATCGGGCTCGAGTTCAAGCGCCAGGCACGGCCCGAGCGCGCGGGGGTCACCGGGGTGCCGTCGCCTAATTGATGCGGCGTGCAGCTTTGCCATTGACAAATTCGCTGCCGCGCGGGCAGGCTGAGACTACGGCAACAACAAGACAGGCGTATCTTGCCAAGTCTCCCTGCCGGTCAGATTGAGACCGGACCACATCGTCGTATCTCTGCCCGCGCCACGGCGAAAGCCTTTGACGGCATCGGCACGCCACCCGGGCCGCTGCAGAGACACAGAGCCATCACCTGCCGCTCATCGAACCGCCTGCATGGTGTCGGCGGTTCGCGCTTGTCGCTTTCTGGAAAGCTCAATAGTCTGAAACAAATGCCCGGTCGCGCGGGTTCGCGACGAGCCGGCGAAGGAACACTCACCAAAGGAGAATAGCATGATCCGCAAAGCGCTCTGGCTTTCGGCGACCTCGGTATTTCTGACATTGTTCACGCCCGCCGGGCATGCCGAGGACCGCGTCGTCAACGTCTTCAACTGGTCCGATTATATCGACCCGACGATCATCGACGACTTCACCAAGAAGACCGGCATCAAGGTCGTCTACGACACGTTCGATTCCAACGAGATCCTGGAAACCAAATTGCTGGCCGGTGGCAGCGGCTATGATGTGGTCGTGCCGAGCGGCAATTTCCTGGCCCGCCAGATCCAGGCCGGCGTTTTCCAGAAGCTCGACAAGTCGAAACTGCCGAACCTCTCCAACATGTGGGATACGGTTTCGCAAAGAACCGCCAAATACGACCCCGGCAATGAGTATTCGATCAACTACATGTGGGGCACGGTCGGCATCGGCTACAACATCAAGAAGGTGCAGGCAGCGCTCGGCACCGACAAGATCGACAGCTGGGACGTGTTCTTCAATCCCGAAAGTCTCGCCAAGCTGAAGGATTGCGGTGTCTATGTGCTGGATTCGCCGGCCGACATCATTCCGGCGGCGCTGAAATATGTCGGCCTCGACCCGAACAGCACCTCGCCCGACGACATCGCCAAGGCCGAGGAAGCCCTGATGAAGGTCCGCCCCTTCATCAGGAAGTTCCACTCGTCGGAGTACATCAATGCGCTCGCCAATGGCGACATCTGCCTGGCGGTCGGCTGGTCGGGTGACGTCTTCCAGGCGCGCAACCGCGCGGTCGAGGCCAAGCAGGGCGTGGAGATCGGCTATTCCGTGCCTAAGGAAGGCGCCCAGATGTGGTTCGACCAGATGGCGATCCCCGCCGATGCGCCGCATGTCGCCGAAGCGCATGAATTCCTCGACTACATGATGACGCCGGAAGTGATCGCCAAATCGTCGAACGCCGTGCTCTACGCGAACGGCAACAAGGCCTCGCAGCAGTTCGTCGACAAGGCACTGCTGAGCGACCCGGCCGTCTATCCCGACGACGCGACCTTGCAGAAGCTCTACACGGTCTCCCCTTATGATCCCAAGACCCAGCGCGTCATCACGCGCACCTGGACTAAGATCGTTACCGGCCAATAAGCATCTGAAGCGACCTCGGCAGACAACTGCCGGGGTCGCGTTCTTGGGGACGAAGCAGGAAGCAAAACGGAGTGGGGATATGAAATCGCTTGGCAGCATCCGCAGGGATTTCGCGCCATGGAACGACCCGAACGCCAAGCCATACATCCAGTTCGACAACGTCACCAAGAAGTTCGGTGACTTCACCGCCGTCAACAATTTGTCGCTGACCATTTTCGAGCGCGAGTTCTTCGCCCTGCTCGGCGCCTCGGGTTGCGGAAAGTCGACGCTGCTGCGGATGCTTGCTGGTTTCGAGGAACCGACGGCCGGCCGCATCCTGCTCGATGGCCAGGATCTGCGCGGCATCCCGCCCTATCGCCGGCCGGTCAACATGATGTTCCAGTCCTATGCGCTGTTCCCGCATATGACGGTGGAGAACAACATCGCCTTCGGCCTCAAGCAGGAAGGCATGCCCAAGCCCGATATCGAAAAGCGCGTTGCCGAGATGCTGAAGCTGGTCAAGCTCGAGCAGTTCGCCAAGCGCAAGCCGCACCAGCTCTCCGGTGGTCAGCGCCAGCGCGTCGCTCTCGCCCGCTCGGTCGCCAAGCGGCCGAAGGTGCTGCTGCTCGACGAGCCGCTCGGCGCGCTCGACAAGAAGCTGCGCGAGGAAACCCAGTTCGAACTGATGGACTTGCAGCAGGAGCTCGGTCTCACCTTCGTGGTCGTCACCCACGACCAGGAAGAGGCGATGACCATGGCCGATCGCATCGCCATCATGGACAAAGGCGAGGTCATGCAGGTGGCGACACCCGCGGAAGTCTATGAAGCCCCGGCCTCGCGCTTCGTCGCCCATTTCGTCGGCAATGTGAACATGTTCGAGGGCAAGGTCGCCGAGCGGTCGGCCAACACCACCCGCATCACCGGACCGAGCGGTGCCCAGATCGTCGTCGAGAATGGCGGTGCCGCGGCCGCGGCCAATGCCGATATCGTCTTCGCCATCAGGCCGGAAAAGATCAAGGTCTCGTCGAAGAAGCCGGCCGATGCCGTCAACGCGCTGGAAGGCGAGGTCTATGACGTTGCCTATCTCGGTGACATGACCGTCTACCACATCAGGCTCGACGATGGGCAGATCGTGCGGGCAAGCGCCTTGAACGCGGCGCGCGTGACCGAGGATCCGCTGACCTGGAACGACCGCGCCTGGGTATCCTTCCGGCCCGATGCCGGCGTCGTGCTGGCGCGGTAGGGGGCTGATATGTCCAACATCGCCGTCGCCGATGCCGCCGCGCCACCGACCGCCGCCAAGCCGTTCCTGACGCGGCTGGGTGCCGGTTTCATCAACCGGCTCGTCATCATCGTCCCCTACCTCTGGCTGCTGTTCTTCTTCCTCATCCCCTTCGTCATCGTCTTCAAGATTTCATTGTCGCAGACGGCGATCGCCATGCCGCCCTACACGCCGGTGCTCGACTTCAGCGACGGCGTCTCCGGCTTCTTCGCCGGGTTCCGCGACCTCAACTTCGACAACTATGTCTGGCTGACGCAGGACGCGCTCTATTTCAAGGCCTACATCACCAGCCTGATCATCGCCGCCATTTCGACCGTGCTGACGCTGCTGGTGGGCTACCCGATAGCCTATGGAATGGCGCGCGCGCCGGCTACCATCCGCCCGACCTTGCTGATGCTGGTCATCCTGCCGTTCTGGACGTCGTTCCTGATCCGCGTCTATGCCTGGATCGGCATTCTGAAGCCCGAGGGCCTGCTCAACCAGCTGCTCTTGTCGCTGCATATCATCAACCAGCCGCTGGTCATCCTCAACACCTATACGGCGATCTTCATCGGCATCGTCTATTCCTACCTGCCCTTCATGGTCCTGCCGCTCTATTCGTCGCTGGAAAAGATGGATTACTCGCTGATCGAGGCGGCCAAGGATCTGGGCTGCCCGCCGACCGCGGCTTTCTGGAAGATCACCTTCCCGCTGTCGCTGCCGGGCGTCATAGCCGGCTGCCTGCTGGTGTTCATCCCGGCCGTCGGCGAATTCGTCATCCCCGACCTGCTCGGCGGATCGCAGACGCTGATGATCGGCAAGACGCTGTGGAACGAGTTCTTCGCCAACCGCGACTGGCCCGTCTCGTCGGCCGTCGCCGTCATCCTGCTTTTGCTGCTCACCGTGCCGATCATGCTTTTCCAGCAGGCACAGGCGCGTGCCCAGGAGCAGGGCAAATGAACACCACCTGGAGCCGCTTCAACGTCACCTCGATCGTGCTTGGCTTTGCCTTCCTGTACCTGCCGATCGTGCTGCTCATCGTCTTCTCCTTCAACGAATCCAAGCTCGTCACCGTCTGGGGCGGCTTCTCGACCAAATGGTACGTCTCGCTGTTCCACAATCAGGGCCTGATGGACGCCACCTGGGTGACGGCGCGTGTCGGCGTCATTTCGGCCACTGTGGCAACCGTGCTCGGCACGCTGGCGGCACTCACCCTGACGCGCTACACACGGTTCAACGGCAGGGTGCTGTTCTCCGGCATGGTCTTCGCCCCGCTCGTCATGCCGGAAGTCATCACCGGCCTGTCGCTGCTGCTGCTCTTCGTTGCCGTCGGGCTTGACCGCGGTTTCTTCACGGTGACGCTCGCCCACATCACGCTGACGATGTGCTTCGTGGCGGTCGTCGTGCAGTCGCGCCTGGTTTCCTTCGACCGGTCGTTGGAGGAGGCGGCGATGGATCTTGGCGCAACGCCGGCCAAGACCTTCTTCCAGATCACGCTGCCGGTGATCCTGCCGGCGATCGTATCCGGCTGGATGCTGGCCTTCACGCTGTCGCTCGACGATCTGGTTATCGCCAGCTTCACCTCTGGACCGGGCGCCACGACGCTGCCGATGAAGATCTACAGCCAGGTCCGTCTCGGCGTGACGCCGGAGATCAATGCCGCCTGCACCATCCTGATCGCCGTCGTCGCGGTCGGCGTCATCATCGCTTCGATCGCCAACAAGCGTCGTGAGGTGCAGCGCCAGCTCGACGAACAGGCGGCGCAACGCGGCTGAGCATGATCCCGAAAAGTGGAAGCCGGTTTTCGGGCAAGATCATGCTCAACTGAACGGAAGCATGATCCCGAAAAGTGGAAGCCGGTTTTCGGGCAAGATCATGCTCAACTGGACGGAAGCGTGATCGCGAAAAGCATGACCTGGGGCCTGACCCGAGGACGAAGCCGGTTTGATGCTCAACGAAACGTAAGCGCGCTTCTATTCGCCCGAAACCCCACGGCTTATCGGCGAAATGAACGGCGTGCTCCAGGTTCCGCCGACGAAGAAGGACGACTGGTTGGGGCCTTGCTGGCCGGTCTTCTGCGCTGCCGCCTGGTCCGGCTGGATGACGCCGCCGGACAGCGCCAGTCCGCGCCCCGCATAGGATGCGATGCCGGTAAGCCAGATCTTGTATTTCGCCGAATTGGCCTCGGCCTTGTCCAGCCGCGCCACGCCTCGCGAAATGGTCGCCTTCACTTCGGCGCCGTCGATCGGCAGCGTGCCGTCCGAGACGTCGTCGAGCGCGAAGAAGCCGCCCTGTTCGGTATGCTTGAGAAAGGCCGGCAGGTTGAACTTGCTGAGCGCGCCGGGGCCGAAGGTCGCCGAGACCGAACCGTCGGCGTTTTCAAAGATCGAATCCCAGGTCCTGCCCGGTCCCTTGAGGATGACCGAAACGGTGCCCGTGCCGACCGGCACCAGTCGGGTCATGCCCGCCGCCGTGCCGAACGCGCCGCCATCGACATCGGACGCAAGCAGCCGGATCTCGACCTGTGTGCCCTCGGGCTTGCGGTCGAATCGGAGGCTGGTCTGGATATTGCCGCCAAAGGCCGAGGCGTCGGAGATATCGAAGACGGAAAGTCCGTCCTTGACCTGGGCGGTTGCGGCGACATCGGCAAGCTGGATCGTTCCGGCCGTGGCATGCGCCGCCGACAGCCTCAAATCGAGATTGACCCGGTCGGCGAAACTTGCCTCAACGTCACCTGGGCCGGCCCCGCTCGCCGGTCCCAGCGGGGTGAAGGCGGACAGAAACGATCTGAGGTCGAGCGTGTCGAAGGCGAGCGTGCCCGAGATCACGGGTTGGGCGTCGCCAAGCGACAGGTCGAGCGCGCCCATGCCCGGATTGTTGTCCAGCGTCAGCGCCGTGTTCTCGAACTTGACGCGTCCGGCCGACGCCGTGACCTTGCTCGAAATGCTGACCGAGCCGATCGCGGCACTTGGCGCGATACCGGCCTGCGACCATTCCAGCACACGGCGCAATGAGGGTGCCGCGAACTTCACCTGGCCGTCGAAATAGGCGTTGTCGGACATGCTGGCCGTGCCGTCGAAGGAGAAGGTGGCGGGTGCTGCCTTGAAAGACAGGGTGAGCGGCGCCACACCGCCGGCAAACAGCACCAGCGGTTTCTGTGAGGCAGCGTCGAGGGCGACGCTTTCGCCGCGCCAGATTCCGGTTGCCGACAGCGTCGCATTGCTGTTCATCGCCGCCCAGGTCGCCTGACCGCTCAGGCTGCTCAGGATCTCCACGTCCTTTCCGTTGACGGAAGTCACCATGCGGCCGTCCCTGAATTCAACCGTGCCGAAGGCATCTGTCGGCAGCTTGTCGAGGTCGGGCTTGGCTGGATCGGCACTGACCACGCCGCGGGCCGTGTCGATGGAGCGCGCGATACGCCCACCGGTCGGCGCAGTGGGCAGGAACAGGCCGTCCGCCGTGCGCTGGACCCGGATCGTCGGCCGCACCAGCCGCGCCGTGGAAAACGCCACGTCGCCCTGCAACGCCGCCATGGCCGATAGGTCGATTTCGACGCGTTCGGCTTCGACGACCGGCGGCGCGTCGGTGTCCGTCCATTTCGAAAGCGTGACATCGGTCAGGATCGCCCGGAATTTCGGCCAGACCTCGATGCGCGGCGAGCCTTCGATGGCGACCCGGAAGCCGCTCCAGGCGCTCATTTCCCAGGCGATGCGATCGCGCACGATGCGCGTCGAGGCGATCAGCGGCAGGGCTGCGACCACCAGAGCGATGACGATCACGGCAGCGCCGATCGCCCATACTCCGCGGCGGATCAAGGATGATGGCATCTCGCCCTATATGCTTCCGTTCCGATTAATCGCCTGACGCAAAACCCCAGTCGTCACTACGACTTAGGACTGAGGCATTTCAAGTCTTTATGGCCCGGCGATGGCATTTGCGCACACCTGAGCGCTTCGGCCCAACAAAATCTTGCTCTGCCGCGCTGCGATATGCATAAGCGATGACGACCGTGGGAGGACCGATCATGGCTGCCGAAGTACCGCTCTGGACCCCGACGCAAGACCGGATCGACGCTTCGCCATTGACAGCTTTCCAGAAGGTCGCGGAGGCGAAAGCCGGCGCCACATTCGCCTCCTATGGCGACCTTCACCGCTGGTCGGTCGAGGATCGCGAGACCTTCTGGAGCCTGGTCTGGGACTTTTCCGGCATTGTCGGCGAAAAGGGCGAGCGCCTGCTGGCCGACGGCGACAAGATGCCCGGTGCCTCCTTCTTTCCCGACGCGACGTTGAATTTCGCCGAGAACCTGTTGAAGAAGACCGGCGCGGGCGAGGCGATCGTCTTTCGCGGCGAGGACAAGGTCGAGCGGCGGCTGTCCTGGAACCAACTGCATGGCCTGGTCTCGCGCCTGCAGCAGCTCTTCCTGTCGCTCAAGGTCAAGAAGGGCGACCGCATCGCGGCGATGATGCCGAACATGCCCGAGACCGTCGCCGCCATGCTGGCTGCGGCCTCCATCGGCGCGGTGTGGTCATCCTGCTCTCCCGATTTCGGCGAACAGGGCGTGCTCGACCGGTTCGGCCAGATCGAGCCTGTCATCTTCATCGCGCCCGACGGTTATTGGTACAATGGCAAGGCGATCGAGGTCGCCGACAAGGTCGCGGCGGTCGCGGCCAAGCTCGGCAGTGTCCGCAAGGTGCTGCTTGTCGATTATCTCGGCACTTCGGCCGATGTGGCGGCAACCATCGACAAGGCGGTGGCGATGGAAGAGGCGCTGTCGCCCTTCGCCGCCAGGCCAGTCAGCTTCGAACCTCTGCCGTTTTCGCATCCGCTCTACATCCTGTTTTCATCAGGAACCACCGGCATCCCCAAATGCATTGTCCACTCGGCCGGTGGGACGCTGATCCAGCATGTCAAGGAACACCGGCTGCATGCCGGCCTCGTCGACGGCGACCGCTTCTTCTATTTCACCACCTGCGGCTGGATGATGTGGAACTGGCTGGTGTCGGGCCTGGCTTCGGGGGCGACGCTGCTGCTCTATGACGGTTCGCCCTTCTACCCCGACGGCAATGTGCTGTTCGACTTCGCCGATGCCGAGAAGATGACCTTCTTCGGCACCTCGGCCAAGTTCATCGATTCCGTGCGCAAGGCCGGCCTCAAGCCGATCCGCAGCCATGATTTGTCGACCGTGCGATCGATATCCTCCACCGGTTCGCCGCTGTCGCCCGAGGATTTCCGCTTCGTCTACGACGGCATCAAGCAGGACGTGCATCTCGCCTCGGTTTCCGGCGGCACCGACATCGTCTCCTGCTTCGTGCTCGGCGTGCCCACCCAGCCGGTATGGACCGGCGAGATCCAGGGACCCGGCCTTGGCCTGGCCGTCGATGTCTGGGACGACGACGGCAGGCCGATCCGGCAGGAAAAGGGCGAACTGGTCTGCACCAAGGCGTTTCCGTCGATGCCGATCGGCTTCTGGAACGACCCTGACGGCAAGAAATACCAGGCGGCCTATTTCGAGCGTTTCGACAATGTCTGGTGCCATGGCGATTTCGCTGAGTGGACGGTGCATGGCGGCATGATCATCCATGGCCGCTCGGATGCTACGCTCAACCCGGGCGGGGTGCGCATCGGCACGGCGGAGATCTACAACCAGGTCGAACAGATGCCGGAAATCCTGGAAGCGCTGTGCATCGGCCAGGATTTCGACAATGACGTGCGTGTCGTGCTGTTCGTGCGGCTGGCCGCGGGCGTCCAACTGGACGAGGATCTGGAAAAACGCATCCGCGCCAAGATACGCAGTGGTGCCAGCCCGCGTCACGTACCGGCCAGGATCGTCGCGGTCACGGATATTCCGCGCACCAAGTCGGGCAAGATCACCGAACTCGCCGTGCGCGACGTCGTGCATGGCCGCGCCATCAAGAACAAGGAAGCGCTCGCCAACCCGGAAGCGCTGGAGCTGTTCAGGAACCTGCCGCAGCTTGCCGAATGATCCCGATCGGGATGGTTAACGAACCATGTCGCGGGAATTTACCTAGATTTCACGAGTGGTACACATTCGTAAATTTTTCGGCGAGCCGGTAAGGACTTGTTAAGGCCCGGCCCCGATAGTCGCATGTAACTTGAGGGAGAAATCCCGTTCCTCTGCCCCGGAGGATCTGAATTCGCTCAAGCCCCCGTTGTGACAGCAATCCCATCTCTTAAGGCGTCCTCCAGGGCGCCTTTTCTTTTGGACTCGCTATTCCGCCAGCACCCGGGTCGAAGGAAACGCGACCTCGACCAGCGTGCCTTCGCCAGGCGTCGAATTGATGGTGAAGCGGGCGCGGTTTGCTTCCACCATCGCCTTGGTCAGCGGCAGGCCAAGGCCGGTGCCGTCGCCGCGGCCGCGCTTCAGCGCGTTGATCTGCTTGAACGGCTTCAGCGCCTGTTCGATCTCGGCCTGGCTCATGCCAATCCCCGTGTCGCGCACCCGCATGACGACGTCGCCTGAAGTCTCATAGGCGGTCGAGACGATCACCTGGCCGCCGGCCTGGGTGTAGCGAATGGCGTTGGACAGGATGTTGAGCGCGATCTGGCGCACGGAGCGCAGGTCGGCCACCACTTCCGGCAGCCGCGAGGCGAAGCTGGAGCGGATGATGACGCGTTCGCGGTTGGCCTGCGGCTGCATCATCGCCACGGTCTCGGCCAGCGTGTCGTTGAGCGAGACCGCCTCATAGGCCATTTCCTGCTGGCCGGCCTCGATCTTCGAGATGTCTAGCAGGTCGTTGACCAGGTCGAGCACATGGTTGCCCGAGCGATTGATGTCGCGCAGATAGTCGCGGTAGCGGTCATTGGCGACCGGCCCGAACTTCTCGTCGACCATCAATTCGGAAAAGCCGATGATGGCATTGAGCGGCGTGCGGATCTCGTGGCTGATGCGGGCAAGGAAATCGGTCTTCTGCGAGGACGCCCGTTCGGCCACCGCGCGCGCCTGGGTGAGATCTTCCTCGGCTCGCTTCCACTGCGTGATGTCGCGCACGACAGCGCAGAACCCGCTGTCATTGGGCAGCCGGCCGATGGTCATGAACAGCGGGATGAAGCGCCCTTGCGCCTCGCGCCCGATCACCTCGCGGCCGTCATTCATGACGCTCGCCACGCCGGGTTCGGAAAGCCCGGTGAGATAGTCGCGCGCCGCGCGCTGGCTTTCGATGGCGAACAGCGAGGCGAAGGGCTTGCCGGTCACCTCGTCGCTGTCGAAACCGAACAGCGCTTCGGCCGGGCGGCTGATCGAGCGGATGGTGCCGTCGCTGCCGATCAGCACGACGCCGTCGGTAGCGGTGTCGATGATGGTGCGCATCTCGGCGATGCGGGCCTTGAGCTCGGAAATGTCGGGTTGTGTCGGCTCTTCGCCGACCAAGTGCAGGGCTGCGGGCGCGTCATCATCGCCGGAACGGCGCACGACCAGCATCAGCGCCTTGCCGTCGCGCCAGGGAACGGAGCGCAGGATGGCGTCGATCGGGAATTCCTGGCCATCGCGCGTTTTCAGCCGCAGTGCCCGGTCGCTGCCGTCGGAGGTGCCGTCATCGGCATAAGGATCGGCGAACAGCGCACCCAGGCCGCCGGCGTCCTCGAGATCCTCGAGCGTGTCATAACCGGTCAGGTCGAGGAACTCCTCATTGGCATAATGCAACTGATCGCCCGAATGGATGAGCAGCGGCACCGGCAGCTTGCCGAGCAGCGAAGTGTCTGGAGCCTTACTTTCGTCGCCGACGGAAAATGCCGACGGCACGATCCCTTCGGTCTTGAGCGGCGGCACTTTCAGGCGTGGCCGTTCGGCCGGGCTCTCGCCGCCGCCGCGTGCGCTTGCGGCTTCACCGCCAAATGTCGCGGGCTGCTCGTCAGCGGCGGCGGTTTCCGCGCCGTCGACCCAGTCCTCACTGTCCTCGGCATCGCGAAAATCGGCCGACGTCGTGCTCTCATCGTCGTCGGTCCCGACATGTCCGGCGTCTGCAATTGCCGGTTCATCGTCGATTGCGGCGGGCTCGGCACTTTCCGATTCTGTGGTGACCGGTTCAGAGGCCGTGGGCTCGTCATTGTCCGCGACGGGGCTCGCCTCGGCATAGCTGAGCAGCGAGCCTGTCGCGCCGGCCGGCGTGTCGCTGTCCTCCTGGCGAACCATGTCGTCCGGGTGACCGCCATCAAGCCGCGCGAGATCCGCCTCGTCCTCGGCATCGGTCTCGGATGGTTCGGCCAGCACCGCGTCCTTCTCCGGTTCCGCCACCGGGGTTTCGCCGGTCTCTGCCGGCTCTTGATCCGAGACGGCTTCAGGCGTCGACGCAACATCGGAGACGGCCTCGATCGGAGTTTCCGCCTTGGCCGCCGGGGCCTCCACTGCTGTTTCAGCCGCTGGCCCGGCCGGTGTGCTGGGCTCCGGTTTCGTCGTGCTTTCGATGCCGGGCTTTTCGGCTTCCGGCGGCTCGGTGGATGCACTGTCCTTCTTCAGCCGCTCGCCGATCTCACGGAAGGCGCTGCGTTCCAGTGTCGACAGCCCTTTGTCGTTGGCCGGCTGCCGGTGTTCGGCCAGGCGGATGACCTTGTCGGCAAAGCGCCGCTCTTGTTTCGGCACGATGGTCAGCGCCGGCACCTCGCCCTTGAATGGATCCGCCGCATTTGGTTCCTCGGCCTTCGACTCGTCCGCCTTCGGCTCTTCAGCCGGAGGTTTCACGGTTTCCGGTTCCGGCGTCGCAGGCCGCTCGCCATTGGGCAACAGGGCCATGCCGATCGCTTCCGGATCGACAATCGCATCGCCGGTCCGGGCAACGCCGAAGCCGCGAAAACCTTCGAAGGCGCGGCTGCGGCCATAGACGGGCAAAGCCGCCAGGTCGACGGGGATCTTCAGGTCGGTGCCGACGACAGGCCACAGCACGGAGCGGCCGGACCAGGTATCGCGCCGCTCCAGCAGGCCGGCGATCTCGCCGGACGCGTCAAGGCCGAAGGCCGCCGCGACATCCCTGAAGCGCCGGCCGATCACATCGGCTGCCGGCTTGCCGACAATGTCGGCGAATTCCGGCGACAGCGTGCTGAACTTGCCTTCGGCGTCGGTGCGCCAGACGAAGCGCAGCGGCGCTGCCGAGCGGTCTATTGTCCGAGTTGGGGGCGTGGTTGCCGGGGAGGCGGGCCCGCTCTCCTTCGCGCTGTCCACCGAAGCCTCGGCGCCGGTCGCTTGGACCACATTTTTCGCTTCCGGCGCGGCAGGCGCGGGTCGCGCGTCATCCTCGCCGACATTGAAGTACCAGTGATCGTGCTGTGCCGGCGTGCCGCCCGCTGTCGGCTGATCATTGTCGGCGGCAACCGGAGTCGGCCCGGTCGGCTCCGAAATCTCTTGCGTGGCCCGTTCCGGCATATCTTCAGGCGCCGGCTTGGAAGGGGCGTGCTCGGGCTCGATCTCGGCAGTGCCAGGTGACCGTACGACGGCCTCCGCCTGCGAAGCATCCGACGTCGGCTGATTGTCCTGATGAGGATCGGATTGTGCAGTGGCGCTTTCCGTTACTTTAGGAGCGGGTTCTGCCGAAGCTTCTGAGACAGACGCATGGTCCTCGAGCTGATCCTCATCGATCACAACCAGGAGATGCCGCTCCGGCGTCAGCCGCGCCAGCCCGGCGGGATAGGAAGTGTTGCCGCCCGGAACGAGACGCTTGACAATGCGTTCGCCCTCGGCGGCCACATCGGCGACCAGGGCGGCCAGCGTCGCGGGCTGGATGCCGAGCTTCGAAAAGCCGTCCGACGCGGCCTCGACATTGCCCCCGGCATCGATGAAGGCGATGAAATGGCCGTCTTCGGTGAAGCCGCTGATCGCCCGGCTGGCGATTTCGGCGGCCCCGCGCGAGCCTGTCTGGGCGGCCGGCACCGCCAGCATGATCGCCTTCTCGCCGTCGGGCAGCGTCACAGCACTCGCCTGGAAGCCGACGGTCCTGCTGGTCATGCCGGTCGCCAGCCTGACGGTGACGCCGCGATCGCTGCCGATCTCGGGAAAGCCGCTGGTCGCCATGATCTGGCGGCGGGCAATCAGCGGCAACTGTGCCGAGGCGCCGATGATCGCTTCGATGTCGGGATAGCCGAACACTGCGGCGCCCGGCCCATTGGCCCAGATCACCTGCTCCAGGTCGACCGACAGGATCGCGATCGCGTCGCCGGCGGCAAAGCGCTGGCGCACCGCGTCGAGCACGGCGACGTCGAGGAAGGAATATTCGGACGGCATGCGCTTGGCGAACCCTCACGGAGCGACGAAATTTGCAGTTAACGCTTTGTTAATAAAAGCCGCAGGCGTGAAGGTCCACAAGCCAGAACGTGCAAAGGCTGGTTTCTGGGCTTTTGGTTAACGGCCGGAAAGAAATATATGGTGCACTGCAACAAAGATATTGCAATGCACAAAAATTGCCTTTATATTGCCATCATACATGAACGAGACGGCTTTCCGTCAAAGCCGCTGCCGCTGAAAAGGATGGAAAATGTCCAGGACCAAAACTGCCGAGACCATCGAAAACGTTGAATTCCCGAGCTTCGACGCTTCCAAGGCCACCGACCAGATGCGCGCTTTCGCCGAAAAGGGCGTTGAGCAGTCGAAGGAGGCCTATGCCAAGCTCAAGACCGGCGCCGAGGAGACCCAGAAGGCTCTGGAGTCGACCTACGAGACCGCCAAGACTGTTTCCAGCGACCTGTCGCTCAAGACCATCGCGGCGCTGCGCGCCAATGCCGAAGCCGGCTTCTCGCATCTCGAAGCCCTGATCGGCGCCAAGTCGCTGTCGGAAGTCGTCGAACTGCAGACCGCTTTCCTGCGCAAGCGCGTCGAGTTGACGGTCGAGCAAGCCAAGGATTTCCAGGCCGTTGCCTCCAAGGCGGCGGAAGACGTCTCCAAGCCGATCAAGACCGCCTTCGAGAAGGCGATCAAGGACATTAAGGCTGCCTAATATTTGCGCATGATCTGAGGATGCAACAAAAGGTCGCATTTTCTCAAAAACGATCAGGCGTATGGTGGTAGCCATCACGAAATACCCGGCGAGTGGAACCTCCTCCCTCTGCTCCCCGGGGTGACCAGCCAGCTCCTCCTCCCGCTGGCTCGTAACAGGAAAAGGCCGGCACCTCCTCCCGCCGGCCTTTTTCTTTGCCCGGCGAACCGCCACTGTTGCGCCGACATGTGGGGAAGTGGCCTTTGCTTCGCAAAAGCCTTGAATTAAAATCCATAAGCCCGTATGGACGCATCGCCGAACGACAGAGCGGATCGCTTGAGACGAGTTCCCGAAGAGATTCTGCTCAGGCAAATGTGCCGTTGTAGCTCAGCTGGTTAGAGCGCCGGATTGTGGATCCGGAGGTCGCTGGTTCGATCCCAGCCAACGGTACCATCTACTTATCCCATAAGTGGCGACCTCCACCTGAGGGGCGGCTGCCGCTGTAGTCGGCGCCCATTCAACCTGGAAAGATGGTGAAACCACCATCGACGCGGATGACCTGGCCGTTGATGAAGCGCGCGCGTGGACCGGCGAGAAAGGCCACCGCCTCGGCGATCTCTTCCGGCTCCGCATAGCGGTTTAGCGATTTCTTGCTCGAATCCATGCGCGTCGGATCGACCACTCGGGTCGCCTGGAACCGGGCCGTCTTGGTGGCGCCGGGGCTGACCGCATTGATGCGCACGCCGTCGTCGATCAGCTCCTTGGCGAGGCAGCGCGTGTAATGCACAACCGCGGCCTTCAACGTCGAGTAGACGACCTCGGGTGAGACGCCGAGATGTGCTGCCGCCGACGCGATGTTGATGACGGAGCCGCCGCCGCGCTGCTTCATGGGCGGCACGAAGGCCTGGCAGACCAGCATCGTGCCGATCAGATTGTTTTCGGTGAGCACACGGATGTCGTCTAGTTCGATGTCGAGGGCGTTGTTCGGGTTCGGCTTGCCGCCCTTGGCGCCGATGTCGCCGCCGGCGCAATTGACCAGCACATGCACGTCGCCGAGATCGGCCTCGATCTTGCGCTTCATCTCGGCCACCGCCTTCTGGTCGCCAATGTTGCCGGTCACCGACGTGACCTTCGTGCCATGACGCTTCAGGCGCTCGGCCACCTCTGCGAGATTGGCGAACTCGCCGTATTTGGCCGGCGCTGTTTCGTCCATGTCATGGATCGCGACATTGGCGCCGAGTTCCGCCAGGCGCTCGGCCATCACGCGACCGAGGCCACGGCCGGAGCCGGTTACGAAGGCGGTCAATCCATCGAGTTCACGTGCCGTCATCAGATCTTCTCCACTTTCATCAAACCAAGGTTGCGCATGTTGGCGGCGCTGCGCCTGATCATGTCGAGCTCATAGGAAACGAGGGAAACGTCGTCTTCGCGCTCCCAAGGGGTGCGGTAGTCGGCATCATCGGGCAGCCGATTGCGCTGCGCGGCCCGCAGGCAGGCGGCAAATTCGCGCGCCGTCTTCGGCGGATAGCCGTACCACCAGTCGTCGCTGAGAAAGCGGACATGCCGCGCCTCCAATGCACCCGGTTCGAGAACGGCGGTCATGCGATCGTGGTGTTCGGCAAGAACTGCGAACAGTTCGGCAAACGGCACTGCACCATCGCCGATGGCACAGCGGATCAGCCTGTAGCCTTCGGTCGTGAACTGCACGCGGTAGTCCTTGAGGTGGACATGGCGGACGTAAGGTGCGATCCGACGCGTAAAATCGAGCGGCGCTTCGCCGACCGGGAATGTGTTGCCGGTGTCGAAGGTGATGCCGACGCCTTCGCCGCCGAGTGCGCAGAAATCGGCGAGTTCCTGGCTGGTGAAGTCCTGGTGGTTTTCGATCGCCAGGACATGGCCTTCGGCAATCGCGCGCGGACCCCATTCCTGCAATCTCGCGCGAATGATGCCGGCGAACTCGCTCCATTTCTCGCCGGCAGCGTTGCGGTCGCCACACAGAACCGGCGTCAGCGCCGTTCGGATGATTTTGGCCTCGAGCAGGCGTGCGGCCCGGAATGCCGCGTCGAGCGGTTCGCCCACCAGAAGGCCGCCGCTGACGATCGGGGTGATGCCGAGGCCAGCGAGCCTTTCGCGCAGCGCGATGACCGCATCGTCGGAAAGCTCCGTCAGCCATGGCACCCAGATCTCCAGCACCTTGGCGCCGAGCTCGGTCGCTAGCGCGATGAAACCCTCCAGCCCCGCCGGCTTGGGATTGGCGCGTGGCGTGCCGCGGGCCTGCAGGCCCAGATGATAGGTCAGACCGTAGGGGTTCAGGCCCACCTGGAGCATGGAGCGATCCTTGGATTGGGGTTTCGCCGTCATCGCAGGCCGGCATCCACGGTGATCGACTGCTTGGTGATCATGCGGCTGTCGTCTGCGGCGAGGAACAGCACCGTGCGCGCGATCTCCTCGCCCAGCAGAACCCGGCGGATCATCTGGCGCTGCACGACCTGGTCGACCGTGCCCTGTGTCTTGTACCAAAGCCGCCGTTGCCGGTCGGTGATGACGGCGCCCGGCTCAATGGCGTTGACGCGGATGTTGTCGGGGCCAAACGCCCGCGCCAACGCGAATGTCAACCCGACCACCGCGGCCTTGGCCGTCGCATAGGCCGCCATCTCCGCCGCGCCGAAGCGCCAGGCGATCGAGGAAAAATTGACGATCGAACCAAAGCCCAGTTCCTTCATGTGCGGATGCACGGCCTGGGCGGCAAAGAAGTGGTGCCTGAGGTTCACGTCCTGGGCGTGGTCCCAGTACTCTTGCGTCACCTCGGCAACCGGGTGGCGATTATCGTCGGCGGCGTTGTTGACCAGTGCCGCGACAGGTCCGAGGCGGTCGCGCACCGTGCCGATCGCAGCCCGAAGGGCGACAATATCTGTCACGTCGCAGCGCATGAAGAGGGGCGGGTGCGCTGCCGTGGCGGCGAGTTCCCGCGCGAGCTCTTCGCCGGCCTCCAGCTGCAGATCGAGAAACGCGACGCGTGCGCCATTGGCGGCGAAGGCGCGAACCGTGTCGGCGCCGATGCCGGACGCGCCGCCGGTAATCAGCACGACACGGTCGGCCAGGCTCGGATAGGTGGCAAAGGACAAAAGCGGAACTCTCTTCAGATCAGGCGTTGGGTCGTCGGGTCGAACAAGCACGCACGCGCCATGTCGATGCCGAGCGTCACCGTCTCACCCATCCGAGGCGTGCCGTCGGGGTCGAAACGACCGGTGATCTCCTTGCCGCCCAGGCGCAGGACGGCCATCGTCTCCGCACCCGTCGGCTCGACCAGTTCGACCACGGCATCGATTTGCGCGATGCTTGGCTTGCGACGGGCAAGATCGGGATCAAACCGGTAGATGTGCTCCGGCCGGATGCCGAGCAAGAGCTGTCGCGGCGTATGGGACGGCAGCGCCTGGACGATCGGCAGGCTGGCCGTCTCGCCATCGGCGGTCGGCAAGACAACAGTCGGGCGGCCGCCTTCCTCGCTCAGTTCGGCCGGCAAAAAATTCATCGCCGGCGAACCCATGAAGCCCGCGACGAACATGTTGGCCGGACGGTTGTAGATCGTGGCCGGCTCATCGAATTGCTGGACCGAGCCCTGATGCATCACGGCGATGCGCGAGGCGAGCGTCATCGCCTCTACCTGATCATGCGTGACGTAAACCGTCGTCTTGCCGACGCGGTGATGCAGTTTCTTGATTTCGGTACGCATGTCGACGCGCAGCTTGGCGTCGAGATTGGAGAGCGGCTCGTCGAACAGGAACAGTTTCGGATCACGCACCAGCGCCCGGCCCATCGCGACACGCTGGCGCTGGCCGCCCGAAAGCTGTCCGGGCTTGCGCCCAAGCAGCGGTTCGATCTGCAGGAACGCTGCAACCCGCTTGACGGCCTCGTCCTGCTGCGGCTTCGGTACGCGGCGGCTTTCCATGCCGAAGGTGATGTTCTCGCGCACCGTCATCGTCGGGTAAAGCGCGTAGGACTGGAACACCATGGCGATGTCGCGGTCCTTAGGCGCAACCGAATTGACCAGCCGGCCGTCGATGCGGATCTCGCCGGAGGTTACGGTTTCCAGCCCGGCGATCATCGCGAGCAAGGTGGACTTGCCGCAGCCGGACGGTCCGACCAAAGCGATGAACTCACCGTTCTGCGCCTCGAGATCGATGCCCTTCAGCACCTCGACCGAGCCGTAGTTCTTGCGCAGGGATCGGATGGTCAATGTCGACATGCGATGCCTTTCTTGGCGGTCGAGGCGATCGGCGACATCAGATAGGCTACGCTCACTTGATCGCGCCTCACTTGATCGCGCCCTGGGTCAGGCCGCGGACGAAATACTTGCCGCCGAAGAGATAGATCAGCAGCGGCGGCAGCGCGCCGATCAGCACGGCGGCGCTCATGACATCGTAGGCGCGTACATTCGTGCCGCTTGCCGTCAGCGCGACGAGTGCGGCCGTGATCGGCTGTTGCTGCCCGGAGGTGAAGACCACACCGAACAGATATTCGTTCCAGATGCCGGTGAACTGCCAGATCACCGTGACGATCAGGATCGGTGAGGAGAGCGGGAGAATGATCTTGCGGAAGATGCGCCAGAAGCCCGCGCCGTCGATGCGTGCCGCCTTGATCAGATCGTCGGGGATGCTGACGTAGTAGTTGCGGCAGAACAGCGTGGTGAACGAAATGCCCTGGATGACGTGGATGACGATGAGCCCGTAGGTGGAATTGCTGAGGCCCAGATTGCCGAGGATGAACGCCCAGGGCATCAACGAAATCTGGCCCGGAATGAAGACGCCGAGCAGCATGCAGGTGAACAGCGCTTCCGAACCCTTGAAGCGCCATTTCGACAAGATGTAACCGTTCATCGCGCCGACCACCGTCGAGATGATTGTCGCCGGGATCGTCATTTTCAGAGAGTTGTAGAAGTTGCGCTGCATGCCCTCGCAGGTGCCGCCGATGCAATATGTGCTCCAGGCCTGGCCCCAGGCTTCGAGGCGGAAACTGCGTGGCAGCGAGATCAACCCGTTGCGCGCGATCTCTTGCTGATCGCGGAATGAATTCAGCACCACGACCAGCAATGGCACCAGGTAGATCGCCGCGAAGATAACCAGCAGCCCATAGATGACGAAGCGGGTGAGGAAATGCCTGCGCGCCGCAACTGTGGCAGCGTGATGATCCTGCATGTGGTCCAGCGGGACGTCAGCCATGGCCGGCTTCCTTGCGCCGGCGCCAAACCACCCAGAGGGAATACGGCACCAGCACCACGGCAAGAGCGGCAAGCATCATGATGGCCGCCGCGGCGCCTTCGCCGATCTGGCCGCGTTGGAACATCAGGTCATAGACGTAAATGGCAGGGAACGTGGTCGAGATCCCCGGGCCCCCTTTCGTGAGGGCCGCCACGAGGTCGAAGGTCTTGATGGCGAATTGGATCTGAATGACGGCGACCGCCAGGAAGATCGGCGCAATCGTTGGCAGAAGCACTTTGCGATAGATGCGGAAGGTCGATGCGCCATCGATCTGCGCGGCCTTGACGAGGTCCGCATCCACCGAGCGCAGACCGGCCAGGAAGAGCGCCATGGCAAAGCCCGAGGACTGCCAGACACCGGTGATGATCACCGCATAGATCGCATAGTGTCGGTCGCTGGCGAGTGCGAAACTGAAATTTGTCCAGCCCAATCCGCGCACCATCGCCTGGATACCGTCGGTCGGGTTGTAGAGCCAACTCCAGACCGTGCCGGTGACGATGAAGGAGACGGCCAGCGGATAGAGGAAGATCGTGCGCCAGACCGCTTCTCCGCGCACGCGCTGGTCGATCAGGATCGCCAGCAGCAGTCCCACGGCCATCGAGCCGACGATGTAGAAGCCGCTGAAGAGAAAGAGGTTGTCGTAGGCGATGTTCCAGCGCCGGTTCGCCCAGAGTGACGCGTAGTTGTCCAGACCGACGAAGCCGTAGGTCGGGAGCAGCGAGGAGTTCGAAAGCGAGATGTAGAGCGTCCAGCCGGTGAACACGAAGACGTAGACGAAGCTCGCCACAAGCGAGGGGCCGAGCACCAGCAAGGGCATCGCGGAGCCCAGCCGCTCGCGCCAGGGGCGGGCGGGCGCCGGGGTCGATAGGATCAGGTCGTGATTTGACATTTGCGGCGCGGAACTGGATGGAGGATGGCCGGATGCGGATAGAAATTGCGCCCGGCCGTTCCTGTCTACTTCTGTGCTTCGGCCGCGTCGGCCATCGCATTGGCGCCGTCCTCGGGTGACATGTCGGGCGTCGCGACGAACTCGGTAATGGCGTCCATGATCGCGCCGCGCATCTTCTGCGGGATGGTCATGTTGTGCGCCATCGAGCGGACCAGCGTGCCGTCCTTGATCGAAGCCTGCAGATCCTTCTGTGAGAGCTGCTGGCACGGATTGAAGCCCTTCGACAGATCGATATCGAGACGCGCGGGGATCGAGCCCTTGGCCTGGTTGAAGACCGTCTGGAAGTCGGGCGACAGGATCAGGCTGGCAAGCAGCTTCTGGCCGTCGATGTAATCCTGATCCTTTTGCTTGAAGAACACGACCGAGTCCGAGTTGAGGATGAAGCCGGGTTTGCCCCAATCGGTCGGTGCCTGGGCGCAGACATAGTCGGTGCCTTCCTTAAAGCCGGCGGCGGTCAGCAGGCCGATCGTCCAGTCGCCCATGATGTGGAAGGCTGCGTCGCCCTTGCCCACGAGCGCCGACATCGAATCCCAGTCGCGGCCAACCATGCCCGGATCCATGTACTTGCTCGTCATCAGGCGCATCTGCTGGAAGGCCTTGACCATCCCCGGGCTGCGCATGGATTCGACATCGCCCTCGACGAAGGCCTTGCGATAGAGATCGATGTCCTGGCCATAGAGCACGACCTCGAACACCGTCGAATCCGTCCAGTCGGCCGTCGAATGCGAGATGCAGATCTTGCCAGAGGCGACGATCTTGTCGCAGGCTGCATTGAACTCGGCCCAGGTCTTGGGCATTTCCGTCACGCCGGCGGCCTGCATGACCTTCGGAGAGGCCCACAACCAGTTGATGCGGTGGATGTTCATGGGGGCGGCGACCCATTTGCCGGTCGGCTTCATCACCGGAAGCAATTCCGGCGCGACCACTTTTTCCCATCCTTCCGAGGCCGCCAGCTCGTCGAGGTCAGCGGTCATGCCGGTCTTGTTCCACTCGGCGATTTCCGGACCTTTCAGCTGCACGGCGGGCGGGGCATTGCCGGCGATCACGTCGGCACGCAGCTTGGCCAGCGTGTTGGCCGTGTGACCGGCGATCGAGGTCTGTTCCCATTTGCCGCCCTTGGCGGTGAACATCTCGCCGAGCTTGGCGATCGCCTGGGCGTCCGAGCCAGTCGCCCACTGGTGCAGCAGGTTCGTCTTGGGCTCGGCTAAGGCTGCTCCGGCGACAAAGGTGCACGCAACGGCTGCCGCGAGGGCGGTCATGACGCATTTCATAGTTTCACTCCCATATGGTGTTGCACGGTTCGTATCGACCGCTTATGGCCGCGGTTTGAAGCCGCCGCCGGCGAGATGCGTTAATCTCAAGTTCTTTCCAAGATGACATATTGGAGCTATCAGTCAACGATGTTTATGTTGGTCCATGACAAAACCTTCGCTTAGAACCTGGCTGATCGACAGGCCGTCCGCATCGCCGGAGAGCATGATTGTGCGCTGCCTGAGTGAACGCGGCGCCCTCTCGGCGTCGCAGATCGCACGCGTCACCGGCCTGGCGCGCTCGACGGTCTCAACCGCGCTCAATGGCTTGAGAAAATCGGGCATGGTGATCGAAGCCCCGACCAGTCGCGAGGGAATCAGAGCTATTGGCAGGCCAGCCGCGGCCGTGACGCTCAATCCGACAGCCGGTACCTGCGTCGGAATTCACCTCGGACTTCAGCAGATACGACTGATCGTTGCCGATGTCTCGCATTCCGTCATTGCCGAACAAACTATCCCCATGGCACTGGACTACCAACCGCAGCAGGCGGCCCAGATGGCCAAATCGGCAATTGCCCAATCTTACGAGGAAAATGGTCTGCCGATGGCGGGGCTCCTGGGGGTTGGGATTTCCGTCTCTGGTCCTGTCAGCCGCGATGGAGTGGTCCTGCGCGCCAGCATCGTTCCAACATGGGCTGGCGTCAACATACGAGATGTGTTCGGACCCGTGCTGGAGCGGCCGATCTTCGCCGACAACGAGAGCAACTGCTCGGCCATTGCGGAGCTGATGTGGGGCGCGGCAATCGGCCATGACGATTTCGTGCTGTTCAAGATCGATCTAGGTGTCGGTGGCGCCATTGTCCAGCATGGCCGGCTGGTGACGGGCATCGCCGGCGGCGCCGGCGAATTCGGGCACATCAGCATCGATCCCGGCGGCGATCTTTGTCGGTGCGGCAATCGCGGATGCCTGGAGCTCTATGCGAGTTTTGCCCGACCACTGGAACAGATTTCGCGTGTCATGCGGCGGCAGGTCACCATGGACGATGTCATCATGATGGCCAAGGAGGGCGACGTCAGGGCGTTGCGGATGATTGAGGATACCGCCGAGATCGCCGGCCGGGGTCTCGGCTTGATCGGCTCGGTGCTCAATCCGCCGCTCATCATCATCGGGGGCCAGATGGCGTTGGCGGGCGACATTCTGTTGACGCCGCTGATCGCGTCCTACGAACGCCACACGCTCATCAAGTCCCGCGATATCGCTCCGGCCCTGCGCACGCGAATAATCGTTGGCAAGCACACCGAGAACGATGCATTGCTGGGCGCGGTCGGACTCGTGCTGAGGCATCAGACGAAGGAACTGTCGCTCGGCTGATCAATCCAACAAACTGCCCCGCTACCCCATGCTGCGGGGAGGTGAGGAGGATCAACTCCTCGCGCTCGAAGGGGGAGCAGCTGCCCCTGGAACAATGTCGGTGTTTTGGGCCACCTTTATCCGCCAGCCCGACTGTTCTTCCTTCACAACCAAAAGCAGAATGCCTTTGCGTGTACCGGCCGGTGAGCCATCCGGAGCAAATGCACCGGTCAGGGTCCATGCATAATGTACCGATGCAAGGCCGGGAGCTAATTCAACAACCGACGAGACAAAACCCTCCAATCGGCTGTCACGAAACATCGTTTCATGCGTTGCGCGGTGCGCCCCCTCGATCTCGGCGCGATTCTTCCACCACATTCCCACGACATTGACGAAATTGGCCTCCTCGGAGAACAGCGCTGCGAAATCGTCCATATCGTGCCTGTTCCACGCATCGGCAAAGGCCGTCGCGATATCTTCAGGTTTGCTGACCAGCAGTGCCATGGCGAAAATCTCCTTGCATTTCTGCTGGCTTGCGGTTTCAAGCATAGCACGGTCGCTATCAATTACAGGTCCCGCCGCACGCTTCTTCCGTGGCTGCGAGACAGAACAGCCGTCGGACCTCCGCACAGTCAACTGCGAAGACCGTCACGGATGGACGAGAAATAGCGGTCGGTTCCTACCTGCCCGCCCTTCAGCGCAACCTCCAGCCCGTCAATCGCTTTGACGTGCGAATGAGCAACGCAAAGTGGGGAACCAGGCGAGGCGGGCAGAGGCATCCTGACGGTCAGCGCGTCGACGCCCATTTGTCCAAGCGCATGGCTTGACGTGTCACCGCCGGCAATGACCACGCGCCCCAAGCTCTGCTCGTCAGTCAATTGGCGCAGCAGCGCACCAAGGCCGCGGCCAAGCTTGTGGCGGGCGCCTTCCTGCCGGTCGATTTCGGCCCCCCTGTCGGCTGCAGGGCCAAGCGCGGTGTAGAGGATGACGCTTCGTCCGGCTCGCAGGCTGGCGCGGCCGCTTGCCGCCGCACGCGTGATCGCCTGCTGCGAAGCCTCCGAAACCAGTTCGACAGGATCGACCTCGATGCCGTCGAAGCCGTCGCTCAGGGCATGCCGGATCTGTCGTTCGGTGGTCGGCGAGCAACTGCCCGACACGACGGCGATCCGGTCGGCGGCGCCTGGCGGCGTGAAGCCTGGTCCGGCGCCGACGACGTCATTCGACGCCCATTCGGCCAGCAACGCATACTCGACGCCGGACGAACCGGCGACAAAAGAGCCGCCCGGCTTGCGCATACGCCAGATCTCTTTGCCCGCAAGGGCCTGGGTCTCCCGACTGTCGACGTCGACAAGCACGATGGCCGCGCCACGGTCCACGAAGCGATCGAATGCCTGCGACCGCTGCTCCGACTGCAGTGTCGCAAGGTCAATCAACCCCGACGTGAGATCCGTCTGCCGCGACAGATGGATCAGCAGGTCCGATTCATCCATCGGCGTCGTCGGGTGGCGGCTCATCACCGGATGGCGGTCGATGCGGAAATACTGGTCGCGATAGGCCGCGAACAGATGGCCGAAGGCGGTGTAGCGCTTGAGCTGCGGCGCGCCGACCAGCAGCGGCACGCTATCCTGTTTGAAGACCTCGCGGCCGATCTCGATCGCCCGGCCGATGCTGCCGATCGTCGGGCTGGAATCGAAGGTCGAACAGACCTTGTAGTGGCAGATTTCGGCTTTCAGCGTCTTCAGCCAGGCGAAGGCGTCGCGCAGATGCGTGTCCATCCAGTGCGGCGTCTCGCTGCGGCTGGTGCCGGCCAGCCCGACCGCCTGGCAATGCTTGAATTGGGCAAATAGAGCCTCGTCCGGCTGCCTCATGAACAGCACCGTCGGCACGCCGCCGAGCTCCAGCGCTTCCATGACGTCGGTCGAGCCGGTGAGGTCGTCGCCATAATAGCTGAGCAGCAGGTTATGCATGACCTCAGGCCGCCTTGCCGTCGCCGAACTTTTCGATCGACCGTGCCAGTTCGCGATGCTTCAGGGCGAAGTTCGCCAGCGGGACGCCCTCGACCGCCGCTTGCCAGGCTTGCTGGACGGCGCGCACGCCGGCGCCTGGCCCGTCCGGATGGCTGACGATGCCGCCGCCGCAGAGATAGAGCAGGTCGACCGTGCGGCCGGTTCGTTCGTAGGTCTCGGGCGCCTGCCCGCCCCACTGGCCGGAACCTGCGACCGGCAGCGCGCAATCATCAGGCGAAAAGATCGGCGTCGTCACTGCCTTGAAGGATTCGATGAAGGATGCATCCGGCTCCCAATATTTTGAAGCGATGCCGTTGATCTGGAACTGGTCGACGCCGAGCAATCGCCAGAACTGCTGCCAGACCTTGAAATCCATGCCGAGGCCGGGGTGGCGGGTGAGGATGTCCCAGCCGTTGCGATGGGCGTGCAGCACCAGGCTGGAGCGTTTCCTTAAGTAGGCCATGCCGCCGAAGCCGATGGAGTTGATGTTGATCACCGCGCAATTGCCGCCGGCCTTCGCCACCAGATCGTGGTTGCGCATCATCTCGTCCGGGTCGGCATGCGAGATGCCGAAGGCATACATCACCTTCTTGCCGGTCTTCTGCTCGTGGTCGAGGATCAGCGGCATGATCGCCTTCACCCGCTCGGCCAGCGGCGAGTAGGCCGGGCTCATCAGCTTTTCGTCGTCCTTGATGAAATCGACGCCGGCCTCGATCAATTCGCCGACCATCTCGGCTGTCTCATGCGGCCGCAGCCCCAGCGCCGGCTTGACGATGGTGCCGATGATCGGCCGTCCCACGATGCCGGTCAGCTTGCGGCTGCCGGCGACGCCGAACTGCGGGCCGGGATGGGCGCCGCGATAGTCATCAGGCAGCTGCATGTCGACGATGCGGATGCCCGACAGGCCCTTGATCGAATAGGTGCCACCGATGGCGATGGTCATCAGGGCCGAAAGGTCGGTGCCGATCGCGTCGAACGGGAATGCGATGTCGACATCGGCGCGCTTGAAAGGCCCCCCGCCGGCCTCGGGAATGGACGGTTGCTCCGCATCGGGCAGATGCCGGATCGCCAGCACTCGCGCCGCCACGCGGGCCTTCAGCTCCTCGGTCTCGCCGGGCAGAGCGACGAAGGTGCCGGTCGACTGGTCGCTGGCGATCTTGGCCGCCAGCGCCTCGATGTTGCCTGACGTTTCGATGCGATAGGTGAAGGTGATCATGGGGAGCCGGCCGGTCGAAAAGGGTCCGAAAAAAGTTTCGTCACGTCTGAAATCTGGTATAATGAGTACATAAGTATTGCAAGCAAATATCCCACTTCGCGCAACGGGGGCGGGCAAAGGTGCAGGCATTCCGGGAATCGCACCGGCAGTGCTAAACAGGAACCGGGCCAGGGAGTGATTCGTCACGATGAACCGTTCGGAGCCGATCGTCCGGCGCAAACTTTCCGACGAAGTCTTTGCAAGGCTGAAGCGGCTGATCACCAGCGGCGAGTTGCAGCCGGGCGACGACATGCCGTCGGAGCGCGAATTGATGGAGCGCTTCGAGGTTGGCCGGCCGGCCATCCGCGAGGCGATGCAGGCGCTGAGCAATATGGGCCTTGTCGCCATCTCGCATGGCGAGCGGGCCAAGGTGCTGCAGCTCACCGCCAAGTCGATCATCAAACAGGTCGACGGCGCAGCCAAGATCATCCTGTCGTCGTCGAAGGACACGCTCGAGCACCTCAAGACCGCGCGCATTTTCTTCGAGCGTGGCATGGTCAGGGAAGCCGCCGAGAAGGCCACCGTCGAGGATGTGCAGCGGCTCAAGGCAACCGTCGCCGAGCAGCGTGCCGCGCGAGGTGATTCCGAAGCCTTCATTTCCGCCGACATGAAATTCCACACCCAGATCGCGACGATATCGGGCAACCCGATCTATGTCGCCGTCAGCGAGGCGATGCTCGGCTGGCTGAAGGAATATCACACCGAAATGCTGATCTGGACCGGCAAGGAACAGTTCACGCTGACCGAGCACGAAGAGATCATCGGCCGCATCGAGAAGAAGGATGCCGATGGCGCCGAGAAGGCGATGATCAAGCATCTGGAGCGCTCGCGCGCCCTCTATGTGATGAATTCCGAAAAGTAATCTGATTCAGCCGATCCGCGCGATCGCGTAGGGTGCCATCACAAGATGGCCTCGGTCAAACTCCGAAAGGTCGACCGCCACGTCGCTTGCCGTCAGGTTCGTCAGCCATACGACTGTCTTGCCCGAGGGTGAACGCCCGGCCAACGCCATTACCCGGGTCTCATCGCTCGTTTTGGCCGTGACATGTTTAAGGCCAGCCAGTTCGCAAAGCCCCTTGATGGCCTGGAAGATCGGCCGGGGTGACCCTTCCGCAACGGGTTCCCCAGATCCCGCCAGCACGCCGAATGGCCCGGTGAATCCCGACAGCGTCAGCATCTCCAGGCCGGCCGGCGCGACCCGCGCGGCATAGCCGATCGTCCAGGCGGCGGCGAACTGGCCATTGTGGCGCGGATCGCGGTTCGCCATGGCGATGCGCTCTCCCCGCGGATTGTCCTTGGTGGCGCCGCCATAGGGGTTCTGCCGCATGGCAATGGTCGAGGGCCCGATCCGGTAGGGCCTGTCGCCGAAGATCGCCCGCGCCGACCGGGTGATGAACGGCAACGCCTCCAGCGACTGCATGACGCTGAGATCGTCGGCGGCATGCACGATCGGGCACGTGCAATGGCTGACGAAATCGAGCAGCCCGGCCGGGACGCGCTTGCGGTTGAGCTCGGTGAAATAACTGAACATGCCGCCGCCAAGACGGATATCCGGGAAGGCCCGGCGCGCGGCGGCGTAGACATCTTCCAGCGGCGGGCAGGGCGGCCAGGCGCTGCCTGGTGGTGTCGATTGCCGATCGACCGAAGGCGAGACCGTTATGGCATCGAGCCGCAGGCCCGCCCGGCGCACCAGGTCGATGATATCGGAGAGTTCGGCATCGAGATCGCCGCTGCAGGCGACCACGCATTCGAGCGTTGTGCGGGCGGGATAAGCCGCGGCGAGCCGGGCGAAAGAGCGCAAGGCATCGAGCCCATGGCCGCCCGTCGGATCGTAATGAAGCAGCAGTTGCTGCGGGCCGAGCGCCGACAGTGCTGGGAGGTTCGCCAGCGCTGTCTCGACATCGCCGGGATAGAGGATCACGCCGACATCCGGAAGCGCCGGACCGGGCTCGCCGAGCGTAACGCGGATCGGGCCAGATGGCTCGGTGGTGGCCGGCGTCTTGTCGTCGCCGGCAATGCGTAGGCTGATCGTCTGGCGGTTGGTTTCGCCGGCCGGCAATACATAGGGCCAGGGCAGCGCCAACGGCCGTACATAGGTCTTATAGGAAGCATCGGACCAGTTGCGCTGGTCCTCCATTTCGAAGACGTCGCCTTCCATACGGCATTGCGCGGTGACGCCGGGCCGCACTTCATGCGTGATGGCGCGCAAATCCTTGAAAGGCTGCCAGGGATCGATCAGATCAGGCAGTCTCGTCGCCACCACGCTGCCATCCGTGTGCTCGACCATTACGGGGCTGCCGGCGAGGCCGGCGATTGGATGCAGGATGCAGAAGCCGCAGCGGTTGGTCTCGAAATCACTTTCGGGCAGCGCGTTGACGTCGAAGACCAGCTGCCCATCAGAGGAGCCTTTGATGGTGGCGTGGAAGGCGAGCCGGCTTCCGCCAGGCCCGGTGCAGCTTGCCGCGTAGCTGACGGAGAAAGCATCGGCACCCTGATCGATAGTCAAGTCCGTCAGCGCTGGCTCATAGGTGCCCCAGTCGCGGTCACGAACGACATAGGCGATGGCACGCAGCACCTCCGCGCCGCCATGGCGTATTGTGCGCAGATTGCCGTTGACGAAATCGGCACTGAGCGGGCCGGCGATCAACCGGACCGGTTCGGTCTCCGCCGCGTGCGTGCCGCAAAGGAGGAAGCGATCCGTGGTCATTCCAGCAGGTCGTCGATCCGCACCGGTTGCCGGCTTGCGGCGCCGGTATAGGCAGCCTCGACCAGCGCGAATGTCTTGAGGTTGTCGGCGCCGGAGGTCGCCGGCCCCTTGCCTGATGCAATGCAGTCGACCCAGTGCCGCTGGATCGCCAGCACGCTTTCCTGAATGTTGTGCCATGGCCGCGAGGCCCAGGGCAGCAGCGGCGGCGAGACGTCTGTGACAGTGGTTCCGCTCTTGCCGGTGACGGTCAGCTGGTATCCCTGCGCCAGCCGGAGCGTGCCGTCGCTGCCGTCGATCTCGATCAACGTTTCGGGAAACGGCTCGACGGCAAGCCTGGTCGCATAGCTGCAATCGACCACCGAAATGGCGCCGTTCTTGTGATCCATCAGCATCGTGGCGACATCCTCGCCGGCGATGGCGGGATTGATGCGCGCGGTGCGCGCGGTGAGGCTCTTTACGTCGCCCAGCAGGAAACGGGCGATGTCGAGGATATGGATGCCGAGATCCTCGACGATGAAGCGTTTTCCCGTCGCCAGGTAGGGCTGGCCGGAAAACACGTCATAGGCCGAGCGGAAGGAGATACGCCCGAAGAAGGGCGTGCCAATTTCACGGCTGTCGAGCATGGCGCGCACAGCCTGGACCGGCGACTGCCAGCGGAAATTCTCATGCACCATCAGCGGCACGCCGGCCTCGGCGCAGGCCGCGACCATTGCCTTGGCGTCGGCCAGCGTCGGCGCGAAGGGCTTCTGGCAGATCACCGGGACGCGGTTGGCGGCCGCCATCTCGACCAGCGGCCGATGGCTGGCCACGGTGGTGGCAATGTCGACGAAGTCGAGCGTCTCGGCCGCGAACAGCGCGGCTGCATCGGTGTAGCGCCTTGCCACACCGAACTGGTCGCCGACGATCCTGAGCCGCTCCGGATCGCGGTCGCAAATGGCGACGATCGCGGCGCCCTCTATGTCGCGCCAGGCATGCATCTGGTTGACGGCGAAGAAGCCGCAGCCGATCAGCGCTCCGCTCAAAGTTGCCATGATCAGCCCACCTTTGCCATCTGCATCAGGGTGACACGCTGCTGAAGCCGGCGCTGCGCCTGATCGACGACGACGGCGACGATGATGACGAGGCCCTTGATCACCATCTGCCAGAACGAGCTCACCCCCATCATCACCAGCCCGTCCGACAGGATGCCGATGACGAAGGCGCCGACGATGGTGCCGCCGATCGTGCCGCGACCGCCCGACATCGAGGTGCCGCCAAGCACCGCCGCGGCGATGGCATTCAGTTCGAAGCTCTCGCCCGTCGCCGGATGCGAAGCCATCAGCTCCGACGAGATGATCAGGCCGACGATCGCCGCGCAGAAGCCCGAGAACATGTAGACGAACATCTTGACCATGTTGACGCGCACGCCCGAAATGCGTGCCGCGCGCTCGTTGCCGCCGACGGCGAAGATGTGGCGGCCAAGCGGCGTGTACCTGGCGAGATAGGCAGCACCCAGCGCCACCACGATCAGGATCCAGATCGAGACCGGCAAGCCGACGAGCCGACCCGCGCCGAGGAAGCCGAAGCCGGTGGTGCCGAGCTCCGGCTTGCCGACCAGATTGGGGAAGGTGCGGCCGTCGGACGACAGCAGGGCCAGGCCGCGCGCCACATAGAGCACGCCGAGCGTGGCGATGAACGGCGCGACATTGAGCCGGGTGATCAGCAGTCCGTTGACGGCGCCGATCAAAATGCCGACCGCCAGGGTGATCAATGCGATCTCCACCACGTTGAAATAGATGGTGTAGCCGATCTGCAGGTCGATGCCGTTGAGCACGAGATAGCCGGCCACCATGCCGCACAGGCCGACGATCGAACCGACCGAAAGATCGATGCCGCCGGTGATGATGACGAAGGTCATTCCCATGGCAAGGAAGGCGTTGAGCGCCACATGCTTGGCCATCAGGATCAGATTGGCGGCCGAGAGGAAGTTCGGCGCCGCGATGGAGAAGAACACCAGCACGGCAATCAGCGCGATGAAGGTCCTGAGCTTCATCAGCGTCAGCAGCGCGGAGCCGCTGGAGGCCGAGGAGTGAGTCGCCCTGGCCGGAATGTCAGTCATTAGCGTTGCTCTCCAAATTCTGGGGCAAGATGTGCGGGGCGGGTCCATGGCCGAGCGCCGATGCGGCGACAATCGCGGCTTCGCTCGCCTCGGCGCGATCGAACATGCCGGTCAGTTTGCCATTGCTCATCACCGCGATCCGGTCGGACAGCGCCATCACCTCGTCGAGATCGGAAGTGGCGAAGAGGATGCCGAGCCCATCGCGCGACAACTTGCGCATGGTGCGGAAGACATCCGCCTTGGCGCCGACATCGATGCCGCGGCTCGGCTCGTCCATCAACAGCACCTTCGGTTCAGTAAGGAGCGCCTTGCCGATCACCACCTTCTGCTGGTTGCCGCCTGAAAGCGACGAGACTTCCTGCGCCGGATCGCCGACCTTGATCGAAAGCTCGCGCACCATCTGCCTGACTCCCTGCCGCTCTGCGCCGCCTCGGATATGGAACAAGCGCACGAAGCGCGACAGGCTGGCCAGCGTCAGGTTGCTGGCAACGGATAAGATCGACACCAATCCCTCGCGTTGGCGATCTTCCGGAATCAGCGCCAGCCCGCGCCGTATGCGCCGCGTCGTGTCGCGTTCCCTGATATGTTTTCCGTCGATGAAGATCTCGCCGCTGGCATGGCCGTGGCGGCCCATGATGCAGTCGAACAGCTCGCTGCGCCCCGCGCCCATCAGGCCGTAAATGCCCAAAATCTCGCCGGCGCGCAGCGACAGCGAGACATGGTCGACCGCCAGTCCGCCGGTGACGCGCGGCAGGCAGATGTCCTCGGCTCGGAAGATCTCCTCGCCGGGAACATGGCCGTCGGCCTTGGCGAAATCCTTGGCGTCCGAGCCGATCATCTGCCGCACGATCCACTGCGTGTCGACGTTCTTCACCTCTTCCTGGCCGGTGATGCGGCCATCACGCAGCACGGTGATGTAATCGCCGATGCGGATCAGCTCCTCCAGCCGGTGCGAGATGTAGACGATCGCCACGCCGCGCGCCTTGAGGTCGGCGATCACCTTGAACAGGATCTCGACTTCCGCCGCACTGAGCGCCGAGGTCGGCTCGTCCATGATCAGGATGCGTGCGTCGAGCGAAACAGCCTTGGCGATCTCGACCAGCTGCTGCTGGCCGATGCGCAGATCCTCAACCAGCATGTCCGGCCGGATACCGGCTTCGAGCCGATCGAGGAATTCGCCGGCCCGCCGCTCCTGCGTCTTGCGGTCGATCTTGCGAAACCGGTTGGTGATCTCGCGCGTGGCGAAAATGTTCTCGGCGACCGTCATGTTGCCGAACAGGTTCAGCTCCTGGAACACCATGCCGATGCCGCGGGCCACGGCATCGCCGGAGGAGGAGAAGGAAACCTCGTTGCCGTCGAGCATGATGCGCCCGGCCGTCGGCTGCTCGACGCCTGCGATGATCTTCATCAGTGTCGATTTGCCGGCGCCGTTTTCGCCGACGAGCACATTGACCGCGCCCTTGCGCACCTCGAAATTGGCCTGCTTGACCGCGACGGTGCCAGCATAGACTTTCGAGACGTCTTCCAGCTTCAGGATGACGTCATGACCGAGCGCCGCGCTCATGGCTTGGGCCCGATCTCGGCCTCCGCCGGGGTCACCAACGGCAGGTCCTGGCCGCCTTCGATCGTGTAGGCGCCGAGCACCTTGGCGGTGCGGCCCTCCAGCGCTTCGCGCGGCAGCTTGGACAGCGCGGTCTTGTCGGCATAGGCATTGAACGCCTTGCCGAACTGGGCGAAGTCGATCTGGTTGGTGAAATCGTTGAACTGAACGAAATCGAGGCTGTCGCGCAGTGCGGTTCCGCGCATCGCCGGCCCGATCTGGACGCGCGCATCCGCCTTGCCGTCGCCGTCGACGTCGATATCCATCGTCGCCGCGCGCGACTGCGTGTTGGCGGCGACGATCTTGCCCTCGACGCGGACCGCGAAGGTCCATGGCGCATTCGCCTGCTTCTTGGGATTGCCGTATTTGGCGCCGGCCGCCGCCGGATCGGTCTTCGCCAGAGCATGGACCTCGGCAAATGCCCCGGCCTTCCCTTGCAAATAGGGGATGACCTTCGAAGTCCAGATATCCTCGACCATCTTGTCCGGGTTAAAGCCGGACGCGTTGCCTGCAACCCCTTGCGCCGATGGCGTCGGCAGGATCTTGCAGGCGCTGAGGCCGATGCCGGCGACCAGCGCGAGGATCGGCCAAGTTGCCTTAATCGGCCGGATCGGCTTACTGAGCATGGCGGTCAAAGCTTCCCATTGAAATGGAGGCGAGGGACGAACCAAGGTTCGCCCCTCGCTGTTTGCGTTGCGCCGGCTCAGTTCTTCAGCGCGAAGGTTTCCAGCTTGGCGGCATTGTCGCCATTGATGAGCACGCAGTCCATCAGCTGCTTTTCCTTCTCGGGCGACTTCTTGTTCTTGATGAAGTCGTTGGCCTGCTCGACCGCCATCTGCGCTTGGGCGTAGGCCGGCTGCAGCACCGTCGCCTTGATGCCGCCTGACGTGATGGAGTCGCGCACGTCATTGGAGCCGTCGAAGCCGACGACGATGACATCCTTGCGGTTCGCCGCAGCGAGCGCCGCATTGGCGCCCATCGCCATCGTGTCGTTGCCGGAGATCACGCCCTTGATATCGGGATTGGCCTGGAGGATCGATTCCATCTTGGAATAGGCCTCGGTCTGGCTCCAGTTGGCCGACTGCTGCGCCACCATCTTGAGGTCCGGATAGTCGTCGATGACGTCGTGATAGCCCTTGGAGCGGATGCCGGCATTGGTGTCGGATTCCTTGCCCACCAATTCGACGAAGTTACCCTTCTCGCCCATCAGCTTGACGAATTCCTGCGCGCCCAGTTGGGCTCCCTGGTAGTTGTTCGAGACGATCTGCGCCACGGCGACGCCGGTGGCATTGATCTCGCGGTCGATCAGGAAGGAGGGGATGCCGGCGTCCTTGGCCTTCTGCACCGCAGCGACGGTGGCGTCGGCGCCGGCATTGTCGAGGATGATGGCCTTGGCGCCGCGTCCGATCGCGGTGTCGATCAGCTCGGACTGCTTGTTGGCGTCATCGTCATGCACCAGCACCAGCGCTTCGTAGCCGAGTTCCTTGGCCTTTGCCTCGGCGCCGACGGCTTCCGCCTTGAAGAACGGATTGTCGTGCGAGGGGGTGATGATCGCGATCAGGTCGGCCGCGAAGGCCGGCGCAGCCGTGCCCAGTGCCAGTACGCCGGCGAAAGCCGCAAGTGTCATTCTGCGAGTAAGTTTCACTAAGTCCTCCCGTTAAGAACATGGGCCTCGACCAGTCGAGGCCACTGTCTTCATTTGAAATCGTCAGACAGGGCGGGGCAAAACGCCGCCTGGATCGGCAAAGCCGTTTGCCGGCTTTTCGACCGAACCGATTTTCGCGCCCGTCCCCGCCATCCTCCGCTCGTTCCGATGCCTCCTCCCAGCGGAGAAGGATCAGTCCCGAGTGCGTCAGCAGCTTAGCCAACTGGTATAATGAGTCAACCACTAATTCAGATGATCTGTATCTAACCGCGCACCTTGCTGCGGCGAAGGGAAATGCGCGCCTCAGGTGATGCGCTGGATGCTGGCGGCGATTTCCTCCGGCTCGAAGACGCGCTTCCAGTCATCGCGCATCAGCACCGGCTTGCCGAACTCGATGGCCTTGTTGCAGGCATCGGAGAACACGCCCTTGGTCTCGCCGAAGATGACGGCGCCGAGCACATTCATGTGGCCGAGCAGGAAATCGAGCGCGGCCTGCCGGTCGACGCCGCGCGCCACGACCTCGTCGAGCGCTTCCTTCATGACGACGAGCAGCGAAGCGCAAACTGTCTCCGAAAGGCCGGGCTCCAGCAGCGCCATATGCTCGACCGTGACCCGGTGCGAGCGCATCACCGGCGCCCAGATGATCTGCGCGATCTTCTCACCCTTGGCGTAGTCTTCCTCTGGCCCCTGCATCAGGGCGCTGACGAAATGCTGCTTGGCCTTGACGCCGCCGAAGAAGTCCTTCTTGGCGGCCATGTCGGTCTCGTCGTTGAAGATCGGCGGATGGCAGGGGTGGGTCACGAAATAGGTAAGGTCGGGACGATCAGGCAGATGGCCGGCGAAAGGGGCCGCCGCATCGAGCACGATCACCATCGTGCCGGACGAAAGCTTGCTTTCGATGCTGGCGGCGACCTTGCCTATATGCGTGTCCGGCACCGCCAGGATCACGACTTCGGCGTCCTTAAGCGCCTCGTCGGCGTCGACCGCATCGAAGCCCAGACCGGTTTTCAGCCGCTCCTTGCCGGCCTCGCTGATCTCGACATGGCGGATCGTGTAGTCCGATCCGCGAAAATTGGTCGACAGGCGGTAGCCCATTTTCCCGCCCGCACCAAACAGCGCAATCGTTGTCATCTGGCCTTGCTCCTTGAATTCTGGACGATCGTCGCGCGATCGTCATCTTATATACTGGTATGATCACTCTACCATAATTTGGCAAGCGGAATTGTCGGCCTGCTGGTCACTCCGGCAACGACGCGGCCGCCTTTGCCTGCGTCTTCGGCGTCGCTCCATCTGCAGGCTCGGTAGTGGTGCGCCGCGCCAATGCCTGTCGGCCGGCAAGCGCCAGGACAAAGATGACGACGATGCCCTGGACGATGTCCTGGGCGCCGGGCGGCAGCCCGATAATCTGCATGGTCGTCACGATCAGGATGAGCAGGATGCTGGCGCACAGGGTGCCGAGCGCGGTCGCCGAGCCGCCGAAGATCAGCGTGCCGCCGAGCACCACGGCGGCGATCGACTGCAACAGATAGGGCTGGCCCATTTCGAGGAAGGCGCCGCCGATATAGGCGCCGAGCAGCAGGCCGTCGAGCGAGGCCAGCACCGACGAGATGATGAAGGCCGCTGCGATCACCCGGCCATTGCTGATGGCGGCGAGCCGGGCGGCCGCGCGGTTCTGGCCGACCGCCGACAGGAGCTGCCCGAACACGGTGTAGCGCAGCACGAAGGAAGCCGCCGCTACGCCGAGGATGGCGATGATGGCCATGATTGGGACGCCCGAGATGCGGCCCGTCGCCAGATCCTTGAGCGCCGGGCTGACGGCAAAGCCGGGGATTGCCTTGTTCGACAGCAGCGTCGCGGTCGCCAGTACATAGCCGGTGGCGAGCGTCGCGATGATCGCCGGAATGCCGAGGCCGACGACCAGCAGCGAATTGAGCAACCCGACCGCGAGGCCGAGCAGGACGGCAGCCGTGACGCCAATAGCAAGGTTGGCATCCTGGCCCTTGATGGTGAGCAGCGCGACGAAGGCGCTGAGCGTGATGACCGAGGCGACGGAAAGATCGATATTGCCGCGCCCGGTGGTGACGACGAACATCTGGCCGATACCGACGACGGTCAGGAACGAGGCCGACAGCACGATGCCCGACAGGCTGGACAGGCTGAACCGGTTGGTGACCACGGAGAGCACGAGCCAGAGCAGGAGCACGCCGATCGCTGCCCAGATCCAGCGGTTTTTCTGGGCCCAAACAGTGAAGGCGGACAGCGCGTTCATTGTTCGCTCCTGCGGTCCGCGGTCAGGCCGCGCAACGTCAGGAGCGCGATCAGGATCAGCCCTTGCGTCGCGGCGTTGAAGTCGCTGCTGACATTGAGCGTGCCGAGCAGTGCGCCGATCAGCGACAGCGTCACCGCGCCGGCGATGGCGCCAACCGGCGAGACGATGCCGCCGAGCAGCGAGCAGCCGCCCATCACCACGGCGGCGACGCTGAGCAGCGTGAACGAATTGCCGGAGTTGATGTCGCTCGCCGTGTTGATCGCCGTCAGCGACAGGCCGGCGGCCGCCGCGAACAGCCCGGCGATGAGATAGCGCACCAGCGCGTAACGTGTTGGCGACCAGCCCGAGCGGATCATTGCCGTCGGATTGTTGCCGAAGCCTCGCAGCACCACGCCGAGTGGCAACCGGTCGATCGTCAAGACCACCAGGGCAACAGCCGCGATGAGGATGATCGATGTCGGCAGGAAGTCGAGCGACCAGCCGAACAGCGCCGTAAGCCATTCAGGGCTGGCGCCGCCTGGCGTCGGCTGCAGCGCATAGCCCAGCCCCACCCAGATGAAGGAGGCGCCGAGCGTGACGACGATAGCTGGGATCTTGCGTGCCTGGATCAACCCGCCGAGCCCGGCATACACGGCCACCGCCGCCAAAACAGCCAGCGCACCGAGCCATGGCTGGTCGTAGAGCAGCGTCGCGCTGAGCACGCTGATCAGCCCGGCGAACGAGCCGACGCCGAGATCGATTTCGCTGCCGCCGACGATGAACATCTGTGCCGCCGTCACCAGCACCAGCGACAGCGCTGGCATCAGCAGCAGATCGAGGCCGAAGATCGAGGCGACCGCCGGATTGGCCGAGATCATCACCGCCAGCACGGCGGCGAGGCCGATGAAGGGGGCTGCGTTCACCAGCCTGCGGACAAGCCCGGCGGCGCCGGCCTTGGCCTGCGCGGCGTCGATGCGCTTGTCCGCCTGTTGGACGAAAGACGCCCCGACGATCGCCGCTTCGGTGATCGCCTCACCGGTCAGTTCCTTGACGATCCGGCCGCCGGCAAAGATCAGCACGCGGTCGCAGGCCAGCAATTCGGCGTCCTCGGTCGTGTGCCAGACGAGTGTCCGCCCGCCGCGTGCGATGTCGTTGCAGAGCCGGTAGAAATCTTGCTTGGTGGCGATGTCGACGCCGCGCGTCGGATCGTCGAGCAGGATGATCGGCGTATCGGCGACGAGCGCGCGGGCAACCAGCGCCTTCTGCTGATTGCCGCCGCTCAGCTCCAATATGTTGGACCCGAAGCGATTTTCGTCGAGCCGCAGCCGACCTGCGGCGTCGGCCGCGGCCTCGCGGTTGTGGCGATCCGAGACCAGGCCCAAGGACGGGCGGCGCGCAAGGCTGCCGATGGAGATGTTGCCGAGCACGCTCCCCAGCGGGAACACGCCTTCCTTCTGTCGGTCGCCGGCAATGAAGCCGGCCTCGCCGGTTCTCGTGACGGCGGCATCCTTTGCTGGATTGGGCTTGAAGATGGCATGCAGCAGCTCCTTCTGGCCGCTGCCCTCGAGCCCCGCCAGCCCGACGATCTCACCGCGCGCGATCTCGATGTCGCGGCCGAGTTCGGATGTCAGCGACCCGGACAGCCGCACCAATGCGCCCCCGGTGCTGGCGACGATGGCGCCATGCTGGTGGATCGAGTTGGCGTCGCCGCCCATCAACTGCACCAGCTTGCTGAACGACGTATCCGCCACGTCGCCGCGCCAGGCCGTGCGTCCGTTGCGCAGCACGACAACCTGCGCGGCGATGTCGATGATTTCCTGCAGCTTGTGGCTGATGAAGATGAAGGCGAGGCCAGCCTTGGCTCGCTCGCGGATGAAGGCCCTTAACTGCCTGGAGCGATCGAGATCAAGCGAGGAGGTCGGCTCGTCGAGAACGATGAGCCTGACGCCGGGCGTGGCGGCGGCGCGTGCGATCTCGACCATCTGCCGTTCGGCGATGGAGAGTTGGCCGACTTCCGCGTCCACATCGATGCCATTGCCGGGGAATACGGCATCCAGCGCCGCGCGTGCACGGCCCAGGTAAAGCTTCCGCCAGCCGGGCCGGCTTGTCGCGTCCTGTGGCGTCTCCAGAAAGAAGTTCTCGGCCACGGAGAGGTTGGCACACAGCGACAGTTCCTGATGCACCATGCGGATGCCGCGCCCTTGCGCTTCCGCCGTGTCGTAGTCGGCGAAGCTCAGCGTCTGGCCGGCGAACGAGATCGAGCCGAGGGTCGGCCGCATCGTGCCGCAAAGAATGCGCATCAGCGTCGATTTGCCAGCGCCGTTGCCGCCGACGAGTCCGATGATCTCGCCGGCCGAAACGGCGAGGTCGATCTCGGCGTTCGCCAGCGTCGGCCCGAAGCTCTTGGTGATCTGTGAAAGCGAGACGATTTCCTGCCGGATCGAAGCGGCGGGTGCCATGGCGGCTGCACGCTTCTGATCGGCAACGGCAAGGTGGGACATTCGTCCTCCGTTTCTTCACGGCCAGGGATCGGGCGCTTTCGGCGTCCGATCCCTTATTCTGGTCGGGTTACTTGCTCAGCAGGTTCTGCTTGACCCAGTCGAGCGAATAGCTGGGGCTGATGATCTGGCCGGCCGGCAGCTTGGCGTATTCCTTGAGGTTGCTGGCATCGACGGTTGCGACGGGCATGATCATCATCTTGGGCGCCTTGGCGCCCTTGAGCAGGGAGAGGCCGAGCCAGAAAGCGGCGCCGCCAATGCCAGGCGTGGTGTTCATCGAGACGGTCTGGTAGCCGTTCTTGGCGTTCTCGTCGGCCCACCATTTGACGAAGTCGGTACCGCCGCCGCCCTCGATGATCGGCATCTTGTCCTTGTACTCGCCGCCATACTGGACGAAGGCCTGAGCGATGCCGACATCGTCACTGCCGCCCTGGCCGAGCACCGCATCGACATGCGGCAGCGAGGGCAGCACATTGGCGATCGCCGCTTGCGCCACCGAGGCCGTCGCCTGGCCATAGACGGTCGCGGCAACCTTGATGTCCGGATATTTCGCCAGGACCGACTGCTGCGCGTTGAACATGTCATTGTCGGGCGCCGAGCCCTTCACGCCACGAACCTGGATGACGTTGCCCTTGCCGCCGAGCATCTTGAACACGGCTTCGGCCTGGGTCGCCTTGTAGCCCTTGAAGTCGAAATTGAGCTGGTAGTTGCAGGGTGCCGAGGCGACTGAATCGAAGGAGACGACGATGATGCCGGCCTTGCAGGCTTTTTCGATGATGCCGTTGACCGCGGTTTCCGAGGCGGCGTCGACGGCGAGCACGTCGACCTTCTTGAGGATCAGTTCGGCGATCTGACTGTTTTGCTGCGCCACCGAGCCGTCGCCGTTCATGACGATGTAGTCGGCGATCTGTCCGGCGGCCTTGGCTTCCTTGGCCGAAGCCTCGAACGCTTCCACCATCTGGTGGCGCCAGGTGTTGCCGTAATAGGCATTGGTCAGCGCGATGACCGGCTTGTCCGACGACGCCATTGCCGGCAGCGTCACAACACTGATCAGCGCGGCGCTGGCCAGCGCCGCCACGATTGAACGTTTCATTGTATCTCCTCCCAGAAAGACCATAGGACGCAGCGCATCTACTGAGGATCACGCTATGTCAGGTACATATTATACCAGCATACCAAATAGACAAGCGCTTTGCTGCCTGCTGGGGTTCGGAGGCTGAAAAGCGTAAGGCCCACCAATTTCGTCGAATTGGCATGTCGTCTGGTCAGAGAATCCCAGATCCCGAGGGTCAGGTCGGAACTTCCTCCCATGCGAAACGTCCGCTTTCGCCATCCCGAAGTCGCGAAGCTCTCATTCGGCTTGCGTCGTCAGGCCATGGCTTGAACAGCGGCTGCGGCCATGATCGAACCGCGCCAGACCGGCGCCAAGCGACGGAACCATTTCGGCGGACAGGTCGCCATTTCGAATTTCAATGGTGCGGGTCATCAACCTCAGATGGGATCGGCATTGGCGGTGGGGACGCGCTGTTGGTGGCGGCCCTTGCGGGCGATAGCGAGAAGGTCGTTCGAGGCGATGCCGATCAGCGCTTTCATCTGGTCGTGAGCGTCGTCGACCCTACGCATGCGGATTGCTTCCAGCACATCGCCATGGGCGCTGAGCGTCTGCTGATAATTGGCGGTGGCCGATGTGGTCAGTCGGAAAGAGAAGCTGAGTGCGGCTGCCAGCATATTGCCGAGATTGGCGAAAACCGGGTTGCGGCTGGCGCGCAGGATAGCGGTATGAAAGCGGACATCGGCATCGAGACAGGCCGCGAGGTCGTCCTCCGGCGCAATGCGCATGGCCTCGTAGGCGGCTTCGATCACCGCGAGATCGCCCGAGGTCGCCATCCTGGCCGCAAGCTGGGCGGCAGCCGGCTCGATGACCAGCCGCGCCTCGATCAAGCCGCGGACGAAATCGAGATCAGGCTCGATATCGCGCATCCATTCGAGGACCTGCGCGTCAAGCCTGTTCCATTCGCTCGACGCGCGCACACGCGTGCCAGCCCGCTTGCGCGCCTCGATCAGTCCCTTGGCCGAAAGTGTCAGCAGCGCATCGCGTAGCGCCGTGCGGCTGGCGCCGTAGATGACGCACAGTTCAGCCTCCGTCGGCAGGACCGCGTGCTGCGCGTAGGTGCCGGCGAGAATGCGCTGTCCGAGATCGCGCGCGATGCGATCCTTCAGGGACAAATTGGCGCCATCCCCGGCAGGAAGGTCCTGCTTGCCTTGATCGCTTGCAGCGGTCGCCGCGTCCATCGTCATGTCCTGTTCAAGTGGTACTCGGCAATGACCACAGCAAGGATCAGCAGTGAGCCTTTTGCAAGCAATTGATAGAAGGTCGGCACGGACGTCAGTATCATTCCGTTGTTGAGCACGCCAATGATGGCGACGCCGAGCAGCGCGCCGACAATCGTACCCTTGCCGCCCTGCAAGGCACAGCCACCCAGCACGGCCGCGGTGATAGCCTCGAGTTCCAGGCCCTGGGATCCGGATACGGGCTGACCCGAACCGGTACGGGCAGCCAGCAGGATCCCGGCCAATCCGGCGGCAACACCGCTCATGATGTAGATGCCGACGCGGTAGCGGTTGATGTTGATGCCGGAGAAGCGGGCGACAACGGCATTGCCGCCGAGCGCATAGATGTTGCGGCCGACAATCGAACGCGCGAGGAAGAGGTGGAATGCGATCGCCGTCAGCACCAGAATCCAGACCAGCAACGGCAGGCCGAGGATGCGTCCAATGCCTATGAACCGGAACGTGTCGCTGAAGATTGCGATCGACTGGCCGTCGGACATGATGAAGGCAATGCCGCGAAAGATCGCCATGGTGCCGAGCGTGGCAATGACCGCGTTGACTCGCCCATAGGTGATGATGATGCCGTTGACCAGACCGGCAAGACCACCAAGCATCAGGCCGGCAACGATGCCGGCCGCCGGCGACCCGGTCGCCTGGATGGCCATTGCCGTCGAGACCGTGGTCAGACCGACGGTGGCGCCGACGGCGATATCGAGACCGCCGCCGACGATGACTACGGTTTGGCTCATTGCCAGCACGCCGAGAATGGTGATGCCGAGACCGATGTTGAGCAGGTTCCGGCTGGAGAAGAACACATCACCGCGTAGCGAACCGAAGATGACAACGAGAATGGCGAGCGCCACCAGAAGGCTGATGTTGTGAACGCCAAGGCGCTCCACAAGGCGCGCGGAAGCGCCCCTGGCATCGGTCTGCGCTTTCGATGCGCGAAGCTCGAGGCTGTTCATTGAATGTGGTCTCCGGGCGCTGGTGCGGATTGCGGCATGGCGTGTTTGAGGATCGTCGCTTCGTCGATGTCGGGGCGGGACAATTCGGCCGTGATGCGGCCGCCTGCCATGACAAGAACCCTGTCGGCGAGACCGATCAGTTCCGGCATTTCCGAGGAAATCAGGATGATGCCAATGCCGCTTGCCGCGAGTTCATCGATCAGCCGATAGATTTCCGCCTTGGCGCCGATATCGATGCCGCGCGTCGGTTCGTCGAGAATGAGCAGCATCGGCTGCCGGGCAAGCCAGCGCGCCAGAACGACCTTCTGCTGATTGCCGCCCGACAGTTTCGAAACCTGCTCGTCGAGGTTGGGTGCCTTGATCGACATCTTGGCTGCCAGCGGCGAGACAATCTCCAGTGCCTTGCGCCGGTTGAAGAAGCCGAAGCTCGACGTCTTGTCGGGCACGCAAAGCGAAGCGTTGTCGAGAATGCTTCTGAACAGGAGCAACGCCTCGTGCTTGCGGTCTTCGGGAGCAAAACCGATGCCCGCGACGATTGCCGCATGCGGACTGTTGGGGAGAACGGGCACGCCATTCATGGCTATGGTGCCGGCGATGCGCTGGTCATAGCCGACAATCGCCTTTGCCAGTTCGGAGCGGCCCGCACCCATGAGGCCGGCGATGCCAAGCACTTCGCCGCGACGAACCCTGAGGCTGACATCGCTGACGCGGTCGGTGGTCAATCCCGCCACGTCCAGCAATTGTTCGCCGGACCGCCAGGTCTCGCGGGTGAACAGATCGGCGATGTTGCGGCCGACCATGAGCTTGGCGATGGTCTGCTCGCTGGCGCCGGCCGCCGGCGAATCGTCGACCAGCCTGCCGTCACGTAAAACGACAATGCGGTCGGCAAGGTCGATGATCTCGTTCAGCCGGTGCGAGATGTATATGATCGACGTGCCTTCCTCGCGCAGCCGGCGGATGACGGAAAACAGGCGACGCGCTTCGTCATCGGTCAGTGACGAGGTCGGCTCATCGAAGGCGATCAGCCGGCCGCCGGCACGGATGGCGCGCATGATCTCGATCATCTGGCGTTGTGCCGGGCCGAGCGTGCCGCAGAGTTGGCGTGGCCGCATGTCCTGCTGCATGCCGAAGGTCGCAAGCACCCGGTCGGTCTGCTCCTCCAGTTTGCGCCAGTCGAGCAGGACGCCTGCCAGGCGCGGCAATTCGCCGACGAAAATATTCTCGGCCACCGTCAGGTTCGGCACGATCTCCGGCTCCTGATGGATGACGCGGATTCCGGCCCGGTGGCTGTCGCGCGGTTCGCCGAAAACGATCGGCGTCGCGCCGTGCCGCACAGTGCCGTTGTCGGGCCCGAAGACGCCCTCGAGAATGCGCATCATCGTCGATTTGCCTGCCCCGTTCTCGCCGACCAGAGCGAGCACCTCGCCTGGTCGGAAGGCAATCGAGACGTTGTCGAGCGCCTGCACGACGCCGAAGCGTTTCGATATGCCATCGAGCGAGAAGAAGTCCGATTGCGTCAAAGCTCACTCCCGAGGATCGATCCGTGTTCGGTGGCATCGCAGCCAGCGAACCTGCCAACTGGAAGCGTCATGCGCCCTGGGGACGCATGACGCAGGTTCGGCTCAGTGGCAGAGCTTGGCCTTGTAGTCCGATGCAAAATTGCCGGCGGTGATGTATTCCGGGTCGGTGAAGGACTGAACGGGCAGCTTCGTTCCGTCCTTGATCGAGGCCAGCAGGATCTTCACCGCCAGCGCGCCATGGTTTGCCGAATTGAGCCACATCGTACCACGGAATGCCGAAGGCTTTCCCGATCCGAAGGCTTCGCAGGCGCGGCTGCCGTCAATGCCGATGCCCATGCCTTGGTCCGGGGCATAGCCGGCGTTTTCCAGCGCTCGCGCCGCTCCCAGCACGCCGTCATCATTGCAGGAATAGAAGATCCAGTTGGTGACGCCGGGATTGGCCGTCAAAGTGGTGGTCATGACGTCGATGGCGTTGACCATCGTGTTGTCATAGGGGACGCGAAGGATATTTGCCGGCTTGAAATCGGGCGCCGCCTTCAGGAACGCTTCCTCGGCACCCTTGTTGCGCTGCATGCAGGTGTCGGCCTTGCGGTCCTCGATCGAGGCGATACGCACCTCCTTGCCGGCCCAGCCATCGGCCTTGTAGAGCTTGGCCAGTTCCTCGCCCACCCGCGCACCGATATTGTAGGCATTCATGCCGACATAGGGGACCTGGGTGCCGTCCTGGTAGTAGATATCGTCATCGACCGCCACCAGGGGGATCTTCGCCGCCTTCGCCTTCTCGGCGATGACCGGTCCCAGCGCCTTGTCGGGAACGACGATGGCGATGCCCTTGACGCCGTCGCCGACCATTGTGTCGAAGGTGGTGATCGTCAGATTGGAGTCGAACTGGACGTCTTGCGACACGAAGGCGGCGCCGGCCGCTTCAGCCGCTTTCTTGGCGCCGCCGACTTCGGCGACGAACCATGGATGCTCGCCCATCTTGTTGATGTAGCCGATCTTGATGTCGTCGGCGCTTGCCGCGCCGGCCATCAGTCCGGCAGCCAGTAGCGCCAATGTTGCCAGAGCCTTTGTCGTCGTTTTCATGTGGATCCTCCCTGCTTGGTTGTCAGTCGTGGTAGAGAACCGAGCGTCCACCATCGATGATGATCGTCTCGGCATTGATGAACGGCGCCTCGTCCGAAGCGAGGAAAACCGCCGTCATCGCAACTTCGTCCGGCCGGCCAATGCGCTTGGGCGGATGAAGGTCGTAGGCCCGCCGCTTCTCCTCGGCTGGGTCTGGAAACGTGTTCCAATAGGCTTCCGCGATCGGCGTCTCGATGTAGCCGGGGGCGATCGCATTCACGCGAATGCCGCGCGCCGCATATTCGATGGCGAGCGAGCGGGTCAGCCCGACAAGCGCATGCTTGGCGACCGGATAGGGGAATGTGTGGGGAATGATCTTGAAGGCGTGGCAGCTGGCTATGTTGATGATCGATCCCGACCCGTTCGCCAGCATCGTCGGCAACACCGCCTTGGCGCAGAACCATGCGGCCTCAAGGTCCAGCCTGAGACAGCGGTCCCATTCCTGGTCCTGCATCGACAAGGGTTCGTAAAAGACGTTGGCGCCGGCATTGTTGACGAGCACGTTGACGCTGCCATAGGCCGCGATCGTCTTCGCCACCATGTCGGCCACTGCCGCTGTGTCGGTGACGTCGGTTTCGACGAAAAGGGCGTCGGCGCCTTTGGCACGCAATTCGTCGGCGATCGCCTTGCCGGTTGCCGCATTCAGCTCGGCAATCACGGTCTTTGCTCCCTGCACCGCAAAGGCCCGCGCGGTGGCGGCGCCAATGCCCTGGCCGGCCCCGGTGACGATTGCAATCTTTCCCTGAAGCCTGCCTGTCATGGCGCTCACCAATCGACCACGGTGCCGTCGGGCATGACGGCGTTGCGCGCATGCAGCACTTCCTGCTTGAAGGGGTGTCGCGCAATGACATCTTCATTCACAGTGACGCCAAGGCCCGGCAGATCGGGCACGTCCCAGCGGCCGGGTTTGCGATCGATCGGCCAGGTGACGACGTCGTCGTACCAGGCGACCGCGCCCGACATCTCCTCCTGGATGATGACGTTCGGCGTCGATATGCCGAAGTGAAGTGCTGCGACGCCGGCGATCGGGCCGAGCGGGTTGTGCGGCGCAAGGCCGATGCCGGCGGTTTCGGCCAGCGCCGCGATCTTCTTGGTCTCGAGCAGACCGCCAGTATGGCAGATATCGGGCTGGGCAATGTTGAACGCACGCGCCGCGATCGATTGCGTGAACTCGCGGCGCCCGATCAGCCGCTCACCGGATGCGATGGGGACCGCCGATCGCGCGGTGATATGCGCCAGGCCGGCGACATCTTCGGGCGGCACCGGCTCTTCGGCGAACATGATGCGGGCCGGTTCGATCGCCTTGAGATAGTCCATCGCCGCGTTGACGGAGGCCGGGCGCCCGTGAAAGTCGACCATGATGTCGATGTCGGGACCGACGGCCTCGCGCAGCGCGCCAACCATGTCGGCAACGGAATCGACCGCCTTCGCCGGCGAGACATAGTGGGTGTAGGGAATGCAGACGACCTTGACCGCGTCGTAGCCGGCCTGCGTGACGATGCGTCCGCGCTCGACGATCGTGTCCGCCGACCCGCTCTCATAGACCGCCTTCATGTCGCCGAGGCCGAGATGCGTATAGGTGCGCAGATAGTCGCGGACCTGGCCGCCGAGAAGCCGCCAGACCGGAACGCCCAGCGACTTGCCCAGAATGTCCCAGAGCGCGATCTCGATGCCGCTCACGGCCGACATTCCCTCGACGCCAAGACGCCAGAAACCGTGGCGCGTCAGGATCTGGTAGCACTGCTCCACATTGCGCGGATCCTGCCCGATGAGCAGTGCCTCGAGATCCTGAAGCGCGCCAACGACGGCACGCGTCTTCCATTCCAGCGTTGCCTCGCCCCAGCCAAACAGACCGGGCTCATCGGTTTCGACCCGAACGAAAACCCAGTTGCGCATTTCCGCATTGCAGACGAGCGCCTTGATGGCCGTAATTTTCATGGATGCTCCCAGGTGCGTCGTCTTTTTAAAAGTTATTATGTATGATTTATTATGAATCATATGAGCAAGTCAAGCGCGGCATCGGGCGATGATGCTCGCCGACCGCTTCGTGGTGCCGAACAAAGGCCGCATCGAACAGATCGGAACGCCCTCCGAACTCTAAGAGAACCCGGCCAATCTGTTCGTTGCGAGCTTCATAGGATCGCCGGAAATGAACATCATCAGGGCCATGTCGAGAGTGGCGTGTTCATCGCCGGACAAGGCCTGCGCCTGCCACTGCCGAAGGAGGCAGGGATAGGGAACAGGCAAGGCGTGGTTTACGGGATTCGCCCCCAGCACATCGCTGTCGGTGGCAGTCACGCAAAGGCGAGGGTCCAAGTGGTCGAGCCACCGGAAGCCCAGGAAATCACCCTAACTGCTGATGGCGTCGACCTGATGGCCGAAATCCGGGAACAGCCACTGTTCAGACCGGATCAAGAGGTGAATCTGGAGATTGTCGTGCACAAGGTGCATCTGTTCGACGCCCAGAGCGGCATCAGGATAAACTAGGGGCGCTTGTTCTCTCGATACTGTCCACCTTCGCCAAGGCGATGCGCCCGCTCGGCGGCTCATCCCCATCGATGAGAATGCGCTCCGCCGCTCCATCAAGATCCTCATACTGGCCGCTTCTCAGGGCCCACAGAAAGCCGCTCAGTCCAAGCGCTCCGAGGAAGAGGGCCACGGGGATGAGATAGACGAGCGTCGTCATGGCTGTTGGACCAACATGCCTGGGCGTCCGCGCCGGTCGCGCGAAGCGCGTTCAGGCGATGCGCTTTTCGTGAAACCTTGCAGCCGCATGGCGTTTCCGATCACCAGCAGCGACGAGGCGGACATGGCGATCGCTGCGATGAGCGGCGTCACGTGCCCCGATATGGCGATCGGCACCGCGAACGCGTTGTAGACAATGGCAATGGCGATGTTCTGTCGAATGAGCCGGCCTGCCTTTCGCGAGATATCCAAGGCCAAGGGCACCGCCAGAAGGCTTTCGCGCAGGAAGACGAAATCGGCGGCATTGCGACCGACATCGGCCGCTGTGGCCGGGGCCATCGAGACATGCGCCGCGCCGAGCGCCGGCGTATCGTTCAGTCCGTCGCCTACCATCAGCACCTTGTGGCCTTCCCTGGACAGCGCCTCGATCCACTCGACCTTGCCGGACGGGAGCAGGGCCGGAACGAAGTCCTCGATCCCCAAGGTCTTGGCGACGTCGCGACAGGCGTTGGCGGTGTCGCCGGACAACATCTGGACCGACATTCCGGCATCCTGCAATTGCCCGACCGCCGCCTTTGCGTCGGCGCGCGCGGCGTCTTCGAAGGCAAAGGTGGCGACGATGATCCCGTTCTTCGAAAGCACTGTCCCGCCATAGCCGCCATATTTGCCTTCGCCGCCGGTCCGCGCCTTCCATCCAGCCCATCCGCGCCGGCCGAGGCGCCAGGTGTTGCCTTCGGTGACGGCTTCCATGCCGAAGCCTGGGTGTTCGCCGACGGACTGGAGCCCGGGTTGGCTGGAAGAGCCCGCGAAACCGGCTATGGCCTTCGAGAATGGATGGCGCGACTGCGCGGCCATGTCGGCCGCGATCGCCAGCATGGCCGGGTCGATGGACGGCCCATTGATCAGCCTTGGCTGTCCGAGCGTGAGGGTCCCGGTCTTGTCGAACAGCACCGTATCGATCGCCGCCAGTCGTTCCATGGCCGAACCGTCCTTGACCATGACGCCGGCCTCGAAAAGACGCCGCGCCGCGACGACCTGCACGATCGGCACGGCCAGGCCGAGCGCGCATGGGCAGGTGATGATGAGAACGGCAATCGCGATCGTCATTGCCAGATGCCAGTCGCCCGAAGCGATCATCCATCCAAGGAACGTCAGCAAGGCAGCGAGATGGACCACCGGAGCGTAGAGCGCCGACACACGGTCGGCGATCCTGCGGTAGTGCGAGCGGCCGCCCTCCGCGGCTTCCATGAGCCGGACCATTTCGGCCAGGAAAGAATCCTTCGCCGCGGCCGTCGCCTGCATGGTCAGCGGGCCGGTGAGATTGAGCGTGCCTGCCTGAACCTGGGCTCCCGCTCCCACGGTCCGGGGCGTGCTTTCCCCGGATACCAGTGAACAATCGAGATCCGAAATACCGCTGAGGATATTGCCGTCGACCGGAATTCGCTCACCGGCGGCGATGTGCAGCGCCATGCCCGGTTCGATCTCGCCGACCGGCAGGTAATCGCGCACGCCATCGCCGCGCAGCACGATGGCGCCGCGCGCCGCCAGCCGCGACAGGCCATTCACGGCGGTGCGGGCCCGTTCGCGCATGACGTGGTCCAGCGTGCGGCCGATCAGGAGGAAGAACAGCAGCGAAACGGAGGCGTCGAAATAGGCGTGGTCGCCATGATTGATGGTTTCGTAGAGGCTCATAGCATAGGCAAGCGACACGCCGACCGCAATCGGGACGTCCATGTTCATGCGCCCGTGGCGCAAGGCATTCCAGGCCGAGCGGAAATAGATGCCGCCGGCAAAGGCCAGGGCGGGGATGGCGATCAGCGCCGAGACCCAGTGGAACAGGTCGCGGGTCGCGCCTTCGGCGCCGGACCAGACCGAGACCGACAGCAGCATGATGTTGCCGGCGGCAAAACCCGCGACCGCGACCGCCCGGATCAGTTCCGAAAGCGTCTTGTCCTTGTTGCCGGTCTCCGGATCGAAGAGATGCGCTTGGTAGCCCAGCCGCCCAAGCGTTGCGAAAAATGGCGGAGCCTCGTCGCCACGCCACTGGACCGAAACTCGTCTGGTCGACAGGTTGACGCGAGCGCTCTCGACGCGATTGAGCTTTCCCAATGCCGTCTCGATCGTCTGGATGCAGGCCGCGCAGTGGACTGTCGGTACCGACAGATCGGTCTGGCAAAGGTTGTCGCCGATCGATCGGCTTGCCAGCCTGATCTCCTGGCTGGACGGCAGGACCGATGGGGCGCGGGCCAGATCCAGCGTCATTTCAGCGCCAGGTGCACAACAGCTCATTTCATCGCCCCATGGGAAATCATGATCCTGCGGACGTCACGATAGGCTTTGTCCAGACCGGCATCGGCGTCGACTTCGACGATCCAGACCCCGTCCTTCGGCGTATGCTGCGCGGCGAAGTCCTGGCCCGAGGCGAGGGCGAGCGTGATGGCCTTATCCTCCTTCTCATAGGCGGGGTGGCGAAACAGCACCTTGACGCCATGCAAGGCGACCGGCTTGCCGCCGGCATCGGTAAGGCTATAGCGAACCTCACCCGCCGCGATGGTCAGTTTGCCGGTCCAGCCGAGGGCCGCCTGCGCGCGCCCCTCCTCGGCTTTCTTGTTGAATTGCTGGCTCGCCACATAGGTGTTCTCGACCACCAGGCCGGTCCAGCTTGTGCTGGCGAGCGTCGCCATGGTCAGATTGACCGCGATGACCACGCCGAAAAAGGCAAGGACGGTGGCCAGCATGTGCCTGCCGGTGAATTCGCGGGATTTTTGCGCCTTGGCGGTCATCTGGCGATCTCCGGTGCGTTGAAGGTGGCGGTGTATTCGTCGGACTCGAAGCTCGCTCTGTCCTCGGCCCGGAACTTGAAGGTCTGTGCCGTACCCTGGATCTGGCCCGCCGGCTGGCGTACGAAGACCTTGAGCATCTTCAGCCGGTCGGGTTCGACCGAGATGGGAACGGAGCGACCTGCCGGCTGATCGATGCCGACCACGCTCATCTCTGCTCCTTCCAAGCCCTGAAGGGTGACGACGATGGTCCTGGGCTCGGGGATCATGTTGAGCAGCTTGACGGTGTAGCCGTTGCGGATGGAGCCGTCGGACAGGGTGACGAACTGCGGATTGCGGTCGTGCAGCACGTTCACTTCGAGCCGGTCGCGCGTCAGCAGCGAATACAGCAGGCCCAGGCCGATCAGCGACCACAGGCCCATGTAGACATAGGTGCGTGGCCGAAAGATCTTGCGAATGTGGAAATGGGCCACCTTGTCGGAGAACAGGCCGTCAGCGGTTCGGACCAGCGAAGGATTGACTGAACCCGAGCCCCCGGCGGTCGCCAGCATCATGTTGGCGTTGTAGTCGGAGAGCGTCGCGTAGGAGATCAACCCATGGTCCCTGCCGAGTTTGTCCATGACGCTGTCGCAAGCGTCGATGCAGAGCGCGCAGGTGATGCATTCGAGCTGCTGGCCGTCGCGGATGTCGATCCCCATCGGGCAGACCGCGACGCAGGCATTGCAGTCGACGCAGTCGCCGACAGGCTGCCCCGCGGCGAGCACCTTCTTGGCGTGGCGCGAGCGCGGTTCGCCGCGCCAGTCATTGTAGGTGACGGTGAGGGAGGTCTCGTCGAGCATGGCCGCCTGTATGCGCGGCCACGGGCACATATAGGTGCAGACCTGCTCGCGCATCAGCCCGCCGAACGTATAGGTCGTCGCCGTCAGTACGGCGACGGTGATGTAGGCGATGGGAGCCGCCGCGCCGGTGAAGAGTTCGCCGGCTAGCGTCGGCGCATCGGCGAAATAGAAGATCCAGGCGCCGCCGGTGGCCGCGCCTATGACCAGCCAGATGGCGTGTTTCGAGACCCGCAGCACGAGCTTGCGTGCGGTCCAGGGTCCGGCATCGAGCTTCATGCGAGCGTTGCGGTCGCCCTCGATGGCGCGCTCGACGACCAGAAACAGATCGACCCAAACGGTCTGCGGGCACGTATAGCCGCACCAGGCGCGCCCGACCGTCGACGTGATCAGGAAGAGGCCGACGCCGGCCATGACCAGCAGGCCGGCCACATAGTAGAATTCCTGCGGCCATATTTCGATGAAGAAGAAGTAGAAGCGCCGATTGGCGACATCGAGCAGTACGGCCTGGTCCGGGGCAAACGGGCCGCGATCCCATCGCAACCACGGCGTCAGGTAGTAAATGCCGAGCGTGATCGCCATCACGAGCCATTTGAACTGGCGAAAGCTGCCCGATGCACGCTTGGGGAAAACCTTCTTGCGCGCAGCATACAATGGCTGGCGCACTTTGGCGGAGTTGACCGCCTCAGCTTCGAGCCGTTCTATCTGCGTATTGTCCAGCACCGGTCTCTCCCGTCATGCAGCTTGTAATTTCGCCTTGTGGCGGCGCGAAATGCAGCGTCGACCGGGACCTTGCCTCCGACTGGATCGCGCCGCGTTGATGCAGGTCAATCGTCGGCACCGCAAATCAGTCGAGGCCCGGCAGGGCCGGGCCTCGTCGCCTGGACGGAGAGGGCAGGAGAATAGGCCCCCGTTGCTATTCTCCACCGCCAAGCGAATGCACGTAGACTGCGAGCTCCTTGACCTTGGTCTCGCCGAGACGGTCAATCCAGGCTGGCATCACGCCGTGTTTCGGCGTGCGGACCTGGGCGGCGACTGCTGCTTCGCCAGACCCGTAGAGCCAGATGGCATCGGTCAGATCGGGAGCGCCGAACTCCCTGTTGCCTTTCGCGTTGGCGCCATGACAGGCCACGCAGTTTTCCGCGAAGACCTTGGCGCCGGGCTCGATCAGACTTGCGTCCTGGACCTTGCCGGAGAGGCTCGCCACGTAGGCGCTGACCTGTGTGATCTGCTCGGGCGTGATGATGTCGCCAAAGGCCGGCATCTCGGAGATGCGCGTATCCGGGTCGGACGCGAAGCGGATGCCGTGCGTGATCGTCTGCTGGACCTGGTCGGCCTTGCCGCCCCACAGCCAGTCGTCGTCATTGAGGTTGGGAAAGCCCTTGGACCCCTGTGCGCCCGAGCCATGACACTGAACGCAATTGACCTTGAATGTGGCTCCGCCGGCCGCGACCGCGAATTCACGCAGAGCATCGTCGGCGGCAATCTCGGATACGGTCTTCGATTGAATTGCCGCGACATACTTGCCCTTCGCAAGTTCGGCCGCCGCCAGCTCGTTCTTGACGTCATTTCGGCTCGAATAGCCGAGCAGCCCACTCGTCGCGGAGGACAGCATCGGCCATGCCGGATAGGCGATGGTGTAGCCGATCGCCCAGGCGATGGTGATGTAGAAGGTTATCACCCACCACCGGGGAAGAGGGTTGTTGAGTTCCCTGATGCCGTCCCACTCATGGCCGGTCGTCGAGATGCCCGACACGTCGTCGATATGCTCTGTGCTCATGATCAGTCATCCTTGAGGGGAATGCGGGCGGCTTCATCGGCCTGGCTGCGGCCGCCCGGCCGAAGTGCGAAGGCAATGCACCCGACAAAAAAGAGCGCCATGGCCAGCAAGCCCCAGCTGTCGGCGAATTCCCGCATCAGATTGTAGTCCATGGGTCGTGCTCCTCAGCGGTAACCGGCGGCTTCGTCGTAGTGTTTGAAATCGACCAGCGTGCCGAGCATCTGCAGATAGGCGACAAGCGCGTCCATCTCGGTGACCTGCTGCGGATTGCCGTCGAGATCTCCGACCTTCGCTTTCGGATAGCGGGCCAGGAGGCCGGACGTGTCGGCGTTGGGATCGGCCTGCGCCATCAAGTCGGCGTTGGCGTGCGCGATCATGTCGTCGGAGTAGGGGACGCCAACACGCCTGTTCGCAACCAGATGCGTCGAGAAGTCCTTCACCTGGATTGGCGTGTCCTTCAGGAACGCGTATTTCGGCATGATCGATTCCGGCACCACCGAGCGCGGATCGCTGAGATGCTGGACGTGCCAATCGTTCGAGTAGCGGTCGCCGACCCGGGCAAGGTCGGGGCCGGTGCGTTTCGAGCCCCACTGGAAGGGGTGATCGTACATCGACTCGGCAGCCAGGCTGTAGTGACCATAGCGCTCGACCTCGTCCCGGAATGGCCTGATCATCTGGCTGTGGCAGAGGTAGCAGCCCTCACGCACATAGATGTTGCGGCCGGCGAGTTCGAGCGGCGAATAAGGCCGCATGCCTTCGACCTTCTCGATCGTATTGTCGAGATAGAAGAGCGGGGCGATCTCGACGATGCCGCCGACCGTCACCACCAGAAGGGAACCAACGAGAAGAAGCGTGGCGTTCTTCTCGATGATCGCGTGTCTGTCCATCAAGCCCATTTCTGGCTCCTATTGTGCAGGCTGGAGGGCGGGAACAGAGCCCGGTAACGGTTGCTCCTGGCGCTGGTGGCCGAGGATCGTCATGGTGATGTTCCAGGCCATGATCAGGGCGCCGGACAGGTACATGGCTCCGCCGACGGCGCGCATGATGTAGTAGGGATGCATGGCGGCGACGGTCTCGGCGAAGGAGTAGACCAGGAAGCCCTGCTCGTCGTATTCGCGCCACATCAGGCCCTGCATGATGCCGGACACCCACATGACCGCGGCGTAGACGACGATGCCGAGCGTCGCCAGCCAGAAGTGCCAGGTGACCAGCCGCAGCGAATAGAGGCGTTCGCGGTTCCACAGCTTCGGTACCATGTAGTAGATCGCGCCAAACGAGATCATGCCGACCCAGCCGAGGGCGCCGGAATGGACGTGGCCGATGGTCCAGTCGGTGTAGTGGCTGAGCGAATTGACCGACTTGATCGACATCATCGGGCCTTCGAAGGTCGACATGCCGTAGAAGGCGATGGCGATCACCATCATGCGGATGATCGGGTCGGTGCGGATCTTGTCCCATGCACCGGACAGCGTCATCAGGCCGTTGATCATCCCGCCCCAGGACGGCATCCAGAGCATGATCGAGAACACCATGCCGAGCGTCTGCGCCCAATCGGGCAGGGCGGTATAGTGGAGATGGTGGGGGCCAGCCCAGATATAGAGGAAGATCAGGGCCCAGAAGTGGATGATCGAAAGGCGATAGGAGTAGACCGGGCGGTTGGCCTGCTTGGGCACGAAGTAATACATCATGCCGAGGAAGCCGGCCGTCAGGAAGAAGCCGACCGCATTGTGGCCGTACCACCATTGCGTCAGCGCATCCTGGACACCGGAAAATGCGGAGTAGCTCTTCGAGCCCAGGAAGGAGGCCGGCATCGACAGGTTGTTGACCACGTGCAGCATCGCGATGGTCACGATGAACGAGAGGTAGAACCAGTTGGCGACGTAGATATGCGGCTCCTTGCGCTTCAGGATAGTGCCGAGGAACAGGAGGAGATAGGCGACCCAGACGATGGTCAGCCAGATGTCGACATACCATTCAGGCTCGGCATATTCACGGGATTCGGTGATGCCGAGCAGATAGCCGGTGGCCGCCATGACGATGAAAAGCTGATACCCCCAGAACACGAACCAGGCGAGATTGCCGCCGAAAAGTCGGGCGCGGCAGGTGCGCTGCACCACATACAGGGACGTGCAAAGCAGAGCGTTGCCGCCGAAGGCAAAAACGACGCCGGATGTGTGCAGCGGCCGCAAACGCCCGAAATTGAACCAGGGCTGGATGTTGAGATCCGGGTAGGCAAGCTGCAGCGCGATGATCACGCCGACAAGCATGCCGACCACGCCCCAGAACATGGTGGCGATGGCGCCGTAGCGGATCGGCCCGTCCATATAGGCGGACGGATCGATCGGAGCCGCCGGCGCGAAACTGGTCTTGCGCAGAAGAACAGCGACAAAGCCCAGCAGCACGATGAACAGCACCCACATATGCTGGCGGAAAGGCTCATCCACGCCAAAGCCGGCGGCCACCAGGGCCGCGAATGCAAACAGGCTTAGAGCCACAGTTTCAGTGCCGAATTTCATGACATGTCCCCGACCTCGGATTCCGTGCGCGGAAAGCAAATCCGCAGCGGCACAATTCCTCAGCCGGGTTGCCGGTGCCTTGATCCAGGTCAAAGCCCACCGCGTTATCATTGGGCAGCGTAAGCCTTGCAAAAGACCGGAGGCTGACATTGGACTCGGAGAAAGTGCGAGGACCGTCGCTGTTTGAAAACCGCCGTGAAATCGCCACGCTGGCCGGGCGGGAGGCCGTCCCGACCGCGGTGATGCGGCGTGCGCATGACGAGAAACTCCGCCTTTGCGATGCTCTGGAACAAATCGCGGACGCTCTGCCAGGTGTTGATCGGATGATATGCCTCAGCACAGCCAACTCGATCGTGCCGCTTCTGCGCAGCATCCATCAGTACGAAGAGGCCATCATTTTTCCGGCTTACGAGGAGGCGGTGGTCGGCAGCGAGGCGAACCTTGCCTCGACCCGACGATTGCGGGCCGAGCATGTGGAAGACGAATGCTTTGCCGGTGAGGTGACTGAAATCCTGCTGGCCATCGGACATGGAGAGACAGTCGAGAATCCCGAAGCCATCGGGTTCATGTTGCGCGGCCTGTTCGAGAATTTGCGCCGGCACATCGCGTTTGAACGCGAGCACGTGCTGCCGATGATCGGGATCGCTGATTGAGGTCAGGCGCCGGAGCGACTGGCCAAGCGGTTAAGGCTGGTCACCGTCACATGTCGATTGTTCTCGATCCGGATCAGCCCGTCTGTCCGCAGCCGGGTCAACTGGCGGCTCACCGTCTCGATCGTCAGGCCGAGGAAATCGGCGATGTCGGCGCGTGTGAGCGGCAGCTCGAAGCTCGTCGCGTTGATGGCCGGATCGCGCGTGGGATCGATGTTTCTGGCAATCATCACCAGGAAGCTCGCCACTTTTTCCGCGGCCGTCTTGCGCCCCAGCGTCACCATCCAGTCGCGTGCTTCGTCAAGCTCGTTCAATGTCTGCCTGAGCAGGCGATGCTCGAGCTCTGGCGATTCCCTCATCATTCTCTCGATGGACGCTCTTGGAAACGAGCACAGGGAGACGGCCGTTGTCGCTTCGGCGTTGATAGCGCTTTCCACCTTGAATGGCCGCCCCAGAAAATCGGGAGCAAACTGAAGCCCGACAATCTGTTGGCGCCCGTCCGAAAGGCTTTTCGTCAGCTTCACCACGCCGGAAAGCACGTTGGAATAGCTGTCGACGGTCTCGGCGTCGCCAATCAGCTCCACGCCCGGTTCAATGGTGTGCTTTGACGAAAGCTTGGCGAGTCCGACCAATTGATCGGGGTCGAGCGCACCGCACACGCCGCGATGCCGCGCCTCGCATGATTGGCAAAGCACGGGAATGCCGGCGCTATGAACATCTTGACGTACTGTCATCACGATCGTCCGAGGACCCTCAGTATCGGCAAGATAAGTGTCGGCCATTGAAAAAGCCTTGTGACAGTTTGTCCGGTGCAAAGGCTTTGACCGAAATCAAGGCATTGGCGCGCGGTTGCGGCCATTGCCTTGACCTTGCAAACACAGAGGAAGCGACATGCAACCGGAAGTGGCCGCCAGGCTTGGCGAAAATGTACCGCGGTACACGAGCTATCCGACAGCGCCTCATTTCCACCCGGGGGTTGATGCGGCTGTCTGTCGGACTTGGCTCGAAGCGCTCGAAAGCGATGACGAGATATCGCTCTATCTGCATATTCCCTACTGCGACAAGCTGTGCTGGTTCTGCGCATGCCACACCAAGCAGACCCGGCACTATCAGCCGGTGGCGACCTTTCTGCACTCCTTGCATAGGGAGATCGAGACGGTTGGCCGCCTCGTGCGCGGCAAGGGCCGGGTGCGCGCCATCCATTTCGGCGGCGGCTCGCCGACGATGCTGAATCCCGAGGACATCCTGTCGCTTGGAAAAGCGCTGCGGGATCGTTTCGATGTGCTCGACGATGCCAGCCTCAGTGTCGAAATCGATCCGAGCGACATGGACGAGGCCCGGCTCGACGCCCTGTCCGCGATCGGCATGGCGAGGGCGAGCCTAGGCGTTCAGGATTTCGATCCCAAGGTGCAGAAAGCCATCAATCGCGAGCAAACCTTCCTGCTGACCAAGAGCGTGGTGGACGCCGTGCGGGCGCGTGGCGTGAATTCGGTGAACCTCGACCTGCTCTACGGACTGCCGCACCAGACCCTCGAGAGTGTTGCTCGCACCGTCGCCCAGGCGTTGACGCTGCAGCCCGACAGGCTGGCGCTGTTCGGCTACGCGCATGTGCCTTGGTTCAAGAAACATCAAACGATGATCGACGAAGCATGGCTCCCCGATTCCGCCGGACGGTTGGCGCAATCGCAGCTCGCCGCCCGGCTGATCGTGGACGCCGGATACGAGGCCCTGGGGCTGGACCATTTCGCCAAGCCGAACGATACGCTCGCCATCTCGGCTCGCACCGGCAAGATCCGCCGCAATTTCCAGGGCTATACAGAGGACAATTGCGAGACGCTGATTGGGCTCGGGCCTTCCGCGATCAGCCGATACCGCCAGGGCTACGCCCAGAACATCGTCGCAACCGGCGCATACGAGAAGGCCGTGGATTCCGGACAGCTGGCAGTGGCGCGCGGCATCGAGCTCAGCGTCGACGATCTGGCGAGAGGCTGGATCATCGAGCGTCTGATGTGCCATTTCGCCTTCTCGGCGATCGAACTGGTCGAGCGCTTCGGCGACGTCGGCCAGAGTCTCCTGGCCATGGCAAGTCGACTTGCGATCAGCGGCGGCGGGCTGCTGCTTCGGCTCGACGGCGAAAACTTCGTCGTGCCGAAGGACAGCCGCCCGCTTGTCAGGACGGTGGCAGCGAAGTTCGACAAGTACCTCGAAGCCGGCACAGCCAGGCATTCAGTGGCGGTCTGAGCGCCAGTCCGGTCAGAAGTGCTCGCCAACCCTGAACGGGCCGATGCGCGTTCCGGCAGCGACCAGGTAGGCGGTTGACCAGCCGATGAGCAGAAATCCGTTCACGCCCTCGAGCGCCGCCAGCACGCGCCAGCCATGGGCGGGAACCACGTCGCCATATCCGACCGTCGAAAAGGTAATGGTGGAAAAATAGAGCGCGGTCTCGAAGTCCGGCAAGACGCCGAGTTCAAGATACACGCCGGCCCACAGCCACACCTCGGCTGTGATAACGGCAAAGAGCCCCATGACGACGCTGATCATCGCGACCACCCGGCTGCGACGGCCGTGCATGCGGAAGCGAGCCACGAGGTGCGCCATGGCGTGGGTAATCGCGATGAGACCGAAGGTATGGATGAGGACCGTCAGGCTGATGACGATCGTGCCGGCGAACAGATTTATGACCATATGCTGATCGTAGCGGCGCAGCGGCGCTTTGCATTGTGCAAGATCAAACCGATGGAGGATGAGAACCGAAGCACGCGCTTCTTGCAGCCTGTCGGTTGTCCACGCGTCTGTTTTTCTGGTGCGTTCCTTTCACTGGGACAAAGGGCAAGCAGCCCGATGCACCGACATCACATCTGGACGGCGCAGATCGTCGACCGCGTCAGGAACCGCTTCTCACGACCATTGTCGAGCGAGAACATGCCGCCGCGGCCAGGCACCACGTCGATGATCAGATCGGTGTGCTTCCAGGCCTCGAATTGCGACGCGCCGATGTAGAAGGGTACGTCTTCGATGTGGCCGAGCAGTACATCGTGGTCGCCGACGATGAAGCCGGCGCGCGGATAGCACATGGGCGAAGAGCCGTCGCAGCAGCCGCCGGATTGGTGGAAAAGCACCGGCCCATGCTCGGCAACGATCTCCGCGACCAGTTCGAGGGCGGCCGGCGTCGCCGTGACCTTTGCGTGCATGGTCTTTCCGATCTCCAGTCTTGGGCGCGGCCCCTCGCGGAGCCGCGCCTGTGCGACAAACAGCCGATCAGAAGAAGCCGAGCTTCTTCGGGCTATAGCTGACCAGCATGTTCTTGGTCTGCTGATAATGGTCGAGCATCATCTTGTGCGTCTCGCGGCCGATGCCGGACTGCTTGTAGCCGCCGAAGGCCGCATGCGCGGGATAGGCGTGGTAGCAGTTGGTCCAGACGCGGCCGGCCTGGATCGCGCGGCCGAAGCGATAGGCGCGGTTGCCGTCACGTGTCCAGACGCCGGCGCCGAGCCCGTAGAGCGTATCGTTGGCAATGCTGAGCGCTTCGTCGTCGTCCTTGAAGGTCGTGACCGAAACCACCGGTCCGAAAATCTCCTCCTGGAAGATGCGCATCTTGTTGTGGCCCCTGAACACGGTCGGCTTGACGTAATAGCCGCCCGCTAGGTCGCCAGGCAGAACATTGCGGGCGCCGCCGGTCAGCACCTCGGCGCCTTCCTGGCGGCCGATGTCGATGTAGGACAGGATCTTTTCAAGCTGCTCGGACGAAGCCTGGGCGCCAATCATCGTCGCCGGGTCGAGCGGATCGCCCTGCACGATCGCTTCGACGCGCTTGAGGGCACGTTCCATGAACCTGTCGTAGATCGATTCATGGATGAGCGCGCGGCTCGGGCAGGTGCAGACCTCCCCCTGGTTCAGCGCGAACATCACGAAGCCTTCGATGGCCTTGTCGAAGAAATCGTCGTCCTCGGCGACGACGTCCTTGAAGAAGATGTTGGGCGACTTGCCGCCCAGCTCCAGCGTGACGGGGATGAGGTTCTGGCTGGCATACTGCATGATCAGCCGGCCCGTCGTGGTCTCGCCGGTAAAGGCGATCTTGGCGATGCGCGGCGACGACGCGAGCGGCTTGCCGGCCTCGAGGCCGAAGCCGTTGACGATGTTGAGCACGCCTGGCGGCAGCAGATCGCCGATAAGATCGGCCCAGAGCAGGATGGCGGCCGGTGTCTGCTCGGCGGGCTTCAGCACGACGCAGTTGCCGGCCGCAAGCGCGGGCGCGAGCTTCCAGCATGCCATCAGCAGCGGGAAGTTCCAGGGAATGATCTGGCCGACCACGCCGAGCGGCTCGTGGAAATGATAGGCGACCGTGTCGTCGTCGATCTGCGAAAGGCTGCCTTCCTGGCCGCGCACGGCGCCAGCGAAATACCGGAAATGGTCGATGGCCAGAGGCAGGTCGGCCGCGGTCGTTTCTCGGATCGGCTTGCCGTTGTCCCAGGTTTCGGCGCAGGCGAGCAGATCGAGGTTCTCCTCCATGCGGTCGGCGATGCGGTTGAGGATAAGCGACCGCTCTGCCACGCTGGTGCGTCCCCACGCGTCCTTGGCGGCATGGGCCGCATCCAGGGCCGCCTCGATGTCCTGGGCATCCGAGCGCGCCACCTCGCACAGCAGCTGGCCGTTCACCGGGGAGTGGTTCTCGAAGTAGCGGCCGGAGCGGGGTTCGGTCCATTTGCCGCCGATGAAATTGCCGTAGCGCTTGTCGAAAGGCGCCTTGACCGGGCGTGAGAATTCAACCTTGTTCATGTGTCTTCCTCCCAAAGCTGACGTCGCGGGATGCGACGCTTCGGAAGAGAGTTGCGATTTAGGCCGCCAATGTCACCGCCCCGGAGACAGCGGGCGGGCGGGATGTGTCGCAGAATTGCGACAGCCGTATGAGGTTTCGAATGGTCAGTGCGACCTGTGGACGTCCAGGCGGTTGAGCTTGCGGTGAAGCGTCGCGCGGCTGATGCCCAGCGCCTGGGCCGCGGCGGAGACATTTCCGTCCGCCCGCGCGAGCGCCCGCTGCAGAACACCGCGCTCTGCCTCGGCAAGCACTTCGGGGCCGGCCCAGCCGAGCAGATCGGCCGCCGGCATCGGCTTGTCCAGGCACTGCTGGGTGATTCCAAGCGCAAGGCGAGCCGACCGGGTCGCGCCGACCACCAAATCGTCTGTATCCACGGCGATCAGTGCGCCGGAGCCTTTGTCGGCCACCTGCGCCAGCAGAATGCGGGCCTTGGGGAATGCCATTTTGAAGTTCTCTGCCTCGATCCGACGCACCGCGTCGATAACGGCTAGCGAAATAAGGTTGGCAAAAGCTTCGGTCAGGTCAGCGCGGCAGGACGACACGTCGAGCGCGGCCACCAGATCTCCCTGGTGGTCGTAGATCGGAGCGGTGGTGCAACTGAGCCCCGTATTGCGCGTATGAAAATGCTGGTCGCGGTGGATCGTCAGCGCGCGCTGTTCGACCAGGCAGGTGCCGATACCGTTGGTGCCCTCGCTTTGCTCGTTCCAGACGGAGCCAGTCCACAAACCCCAGGAATGAAACGTTTCGTCATCCACAGGCGCGCCGCGCCGTTCGACGGGCACGCCATCACGATCGGCGAGGAGGACGCAGCATCCGACGCCGCCCACCGCGAGATAGAGCCGGTCCAGACTCGATTGGGCAGCCCGGACGAGTGGTTCGATACGTTGGCGGGCCTGCCCCAGCTCCGTCTCCGTGAGGTAGCGTGGGGAACGGCAGTCGGTTGGATCGAGCCGGTGCAAATTGGAAGACCGTCGCCAGGACGCGACCAGCGCGGATTTCGCCGCCGCGTCCGAAGCGATCGCGGCCTGAATGCGGTCGGCATGATGACCGGATAGGTCCTCGCCCATGCTTCCTCCCAAAACCAGTCTTTCCTTCAGCCCCCGGACCATCGCTGCTTCAAGACAAGGTAGCGCTGGTGCCATGCCAGGTTCGGCTTTCAATCACGACACTGTCAATTCGACAGAAGAATCAGAGGCGGAGTCATCGAACTGCGATATCCGGCCAAGCCATAGCCCTCCTCGGCGAGAACATTCTTTGCTCCCAGGCGCCCTTCAGCTGGTTCAAAATCTAGCACAATGAACCGGGGCTTCCTTGATCGAGAGCAAAGATCTGCTCACTATGGCCCGGTCGCTGAAATCGCCGCCAAGGCATACAGATAACAACCTCGCGAACGTCCCGGCCCACGAAAAAATCCATAAAATCAAAATTATAAATATACCGTCCGGCCCGCCACTATCTTTCTGTGGGAATTTTTACCTGACTAAGAATCCGTTTCTGTTCTGCATGCAGTCACCGTGATCACGATCCGAGACGCGCAGATATGCTATTTAATGCCACCTTTTGCACTGGCGCGGGCTCATGGCTTTCTTTCTTGTCTATTGACAGAAAGACAAAAAGATCATTCGACTGAGACAGCGGCGGCTTGATGCCGGTATCAAAAACGAGGCTTTGCCATGAAGCTGGTCTTTGTCGAAGCTATTGGCAGCAAGGTTTCAAGTATCGGCTTTGGCTGCGCTTCGCTTGGCTCTCGTATCGGAGTTCGCAAGGGCATCGAGACCTTGGAACGCGCCTACGAAGCAGGGGTGACCTGGTACGACGTAGCGCCTTCGTACGGCGACGGCATGGCTGAATCGATCTGGGGTGAATTTGCGTCCAGGAAACGGGATAGCGTCTGCGTCTGCACCAAGGTTGGCATGCGTCCGCCGAAGACCTCCGCCACCATGCGACTGCTGAAGCCGTTGTCGCGGATCGCTGTTGCGACGGTTCCGGCGCTTAAGCAGCATGCTTCAAGAGTGCGCCCCACGCCTTTTAAGGTGCCGCTGTCCGCGGCGTTGATAAGATCCAGTGTCGAGGAAAGCCTGAGGCGTCTTCGCACGGATTATGTCGATGTCCTCGCACTGCATCGTCCGACCGCCGAAGAGCTTGTTCGCGAGGATATCATCCGGGCCGTGGAGCGCGTGATTCAGGACGGGAAGGCCCGGGCCATCTCGGTCGCGGGAGACCTCGAGGCCGGAATGACGGCTCTCCAGGAATCGCTGCCTTATCGGTTCGTGCAGATTGCCAATACCCCGCTGGAGTCAAACCTCGCCAAGTTGAAGGCGCGCGTTCACCGGCACAGAACGTTCGTAACGCACGGGACATTCTCGGGCCTCAATCGAATCGTCGCGAAATTCAATGCGCGCAAGGGAATACTGGTCGCTCTTGGTGACCTCGGATACCGCGGCAGTCCCACTGAAATTGCTATCGCATTTCTCGCCGATTACGCATTCGCAACGAATTCGGCCGGCGTCACCCTGGTCTCCATGCTCAAGAAGGAACACCTCGATTTCAATCTGCGGCGATTGAAGAACGATCTAACACCCGAGCGCCTGAATGCCGTCATTGCCGCGCTCGACATGGGTGTCAAAGACTGATCGGCTGGCAGCTTGCCGGGGTTCTCCAACCACAGGTTTGACTGGCGCAGGAATGCCGAACAGCTATACTGGAAACATTAAGCCAGCGGGTTCGCCATGAGCAAAGAGTTCAGTGTCGCCGACGCCTATGGCACGGGCCGCGCCATTTTCATGGGACTTGAGTTGCTCGTCGCGCCCGGTGCGCTCGTCCCCCGGCCAGAGACGGAATTGCTGGGCAGGACGGCCCTTGGTGTTTTGCATCAAATGAACCTGCCGGCGCCGCGCATCGTCGACATGTGCTGTGGCACTGGCAATCTGGCGTGTGCCATCGCCCACCACATTCCCACCGCACGTGTCTGGGCGAGCGACCTCACCGATGGATGCGTCGACGTGGCACGCCGTAACGCCGCCCATCACGGCATGGCTGACCGCGTTTCGGTGCTTCAGGGCGATTTGTTCGACGCTCTCTCGGGCCTTGGGCTCGACGGAACGATCGACATTATCGTCTGCAATCCGCCCTACATTTCGGAAAAGCGGCTTGAGGGTGACCGCGCGCATCTGGTCGAACTCGAGCCGCGCGAAGCGTTCGCGGCCGGCCCGTACGGCCTGAGCATCCATATGCGGGTGGTGAAGGACGCGCCACGATACTTGCGGCCTGGCGGCACCCTGCTCTTCGAGGTCGGCCTTGGCCAGGACCGGCAGGTGATGGGACTGCTGGAGCGCGGCAAGGCATACGAGAACATCCGCGCTGTGTCGAACGAAGCGGGCGAGGGCCGGGTGGTTCTGGGACAAGCCAAGTCGCAGGCATGAGCGTGCGGAAACCCAGAGCAATTGCGCGAACCGGTCTGGGCTTTACGCCGGCAATCAATTCATCTTGCGGATGATGTATTGCTCGATCCCTTGAATGGAATCGAGGTTTTCAGGCAAGAGCTCGCTGTCTTCGACGATGATGCCAAAGGTCTCCTCTATGAAGCCTATAATCTCAAGCACTCCCGTCGAGTCGACGATGCCCTGGTCGAGCAAGGACGTGTCGCTCATCAATGCCTTCACGTCGCTCACGTAGAAATTCGAAACCAAGAAACTGCGGATCTGCTCGCTGTAGGTTCCGGTGCGGTCTTTGATCGTCAACATGAATTCGCCCTCTGTAAGACACAATAAAATAAGCGACCTCGTCCCCGCGCCCACCTCATGACAGGGCCGTTTTCTTGAGTTTGCCGGTATCCGTCATCGGTAGGCTGGCCACGACGACGATGGACTTCGGAACCATGAAGTTTTCCAGTCGTTTCTGGCACTCCATCTGCAGCTGTTTTTCGCCGATGGTTCTTCCATTCTCCATCACGACAAACGCCTTAACCGCCTGCCCAAGGAGTTCGTCGGGAACACCGATGACCGCTGCTTCCCGGACGCCGGGAATATCCATAAGGACGTTCTCCACTTCCTTCGGCGCCACCTTCTCGCCTCGCGATTTTATGATCTCGTCACCGCGGCTGACGAAGTAGAGGTAGCCCTCCGCGTCCATCCGGCAGTAGTCGCCGGTATATAGGACCTGCTCGCCGGGCAACGGGCCGGGTTTGAGCTTCCTGGCCGTCGCTTCGGGCTTGCCCCAGTAGCCCTTCATGACTGTCGCGCCGCGAATGACGAGCTGGCCAACGACGCCGGGGCCGACCCTTCTGTCATGTTCGTCGACGATCCACATTTCCGTATTCGGGATCGCGATCCCGACGCTCAACGGCTTTCGCGCGAGATCCTCCGGCGGCAAATAGGTGCAACGCTTGCATTCGGTGAGGCCGTACATCGAATAGATGCGTGCGCTCGAAAACAGCTCCCGAAGCATGAGAATATGCTTGAGGGGCAGGGCCGCCGCGGTGTTCGTGACGTAGCGAATGCTTGAGAAATCCTGGTCCTTGAGGGACTTGAGCTCGGAGAGTGCCGCAAAGATGGTCGGCACGCCGGAGAAACCCGTAACCCCCTCTTGCCTGATCAGCCCAAGGACCTGCGCCGGGAAGGCGAACGAACGTTCGAGCACCAGCCGGGCGCCGGTGCGAAACGCCATGACCATCTGGTACAGGCCGTAATCGAAGGCGAGGGGTAGGACATTGAGGATCACCTCGTCCTCTGCAAGCTCGAGGTAGGAAGCGATCGACGCGCACGCGGTCATCATGTTCCTGTGCGTCAGCATCACGCCCTTGGGTTCGCCCGTCGAGCCGGACGTGTAGATGATGGCGGCAAGATCGATATCGATGCAGCGCCGCGCCGGCGGCGCGTCGCCGGCGGCGACCGCGATGTCCCAGCGTATGGCTTGCGGCAATCGGGAGAGCTCGTCATCATCGATCGATCCGGAAACGATCGTCCGCAGAAGTGACGGGCAGCTGCGCGCCGGTTCGCGGAAGATCGAGTGCAGATGCGCGTCGGTGATCAGCGCCGCCGGTAGGCAGTCGTTGAGCAGATAATCAAGCTTGTCGCTCTTGGTCAGCGGGTTGACGATGCACACCACCGCATTCGCCTTGAGTACAGCCCAGAAGCTCACCACCGTCTCGACCGTGTTGTCGGCGAAGATCATCACGCGGTCGCCGCGCGCGACCCCTGATGCGACCAAATCCGTGGCGATTGCATTGGCGCGTGCCTCGAGCTCGCCATAGGTGACACGTTGCTTGCCGCACACCAGCGCTACCTTGTCGCCGAGCCGGCCGGCGGAGTGGGCGAGGTAGTCATGCAGCAGGGGTACGGCATCATGCAACATGCAAGCGCTCCTCCCGATGTTCGCGGTCGACGTCGACGCTGAGCCCACGCACGTGTGTTGCACCGGGACAGCTCGCGACAAACTGCTGGTGCAGGAGCTGGGTCGACAGCACGCCGACAAGCGCCATGTTGTCGGCATTGGAAAGATCACCGTCACCGGTCCTGGCCTGGCACTTGCCGAGCAGGCGTGTGACCGAAGCCGGATCGAAAACATTCGCCTTGCGTATCGCCGTCTCCGAAAGCGCTTCGCGAATGTATTCAGGTGCGGCGTCGTCAGCGAAGCAAAGCGCATTGGGCGCCCGGAATGGCTGCTTCTTGCGGGTTACGATCTCGGAGGGCACGATCGGCTCCGCCACGCGTTTCAGCACGTGCTTCTCATCCAGGACACGCAGCTTGTAGGAAGGCGGAAGTGAATTCGCGAGCCTCACAAGTTCATCGTCGAGGAACGGAAAGCGCCCCTCGACGGAGTGAGCCATCAGCATCCTGTCGCCCTGCGAGGAAAGCAGATAGCCCGACATCAACGTCTGGACCTCGAGATACTGGTCCTGCGCAAGAGGGCTCCAGCGCGAAAACGCCGCGGGCAGACTGCCAAGCAACTCCGACACGGCGCCGCGGCGCTGGGAATCGGCGCGCAGATCCGCGGAGAACAGGCGCTTGATGGCGCCGGTGCTGCGCCAGCGCGTGTCATGGGCAAAGCCGGGCGCGTCATGCGCCTCGATCCCGCGTCCGAAGAACTGGCGCGCCATCGCTTGCTGTTGCACCGGCGAGCGGGTGAGATACGGGTAAAGACGCTCGAGGAGGCGTGAGCGTCGTGTCGACGCCGGCTGGCGTCCCCAGAATCGGCGGACCTTGGCTTCACGGAACAGGTCGTAGCCGGCGAACATTTCGTCGGCACCTTCGCCGGTCAGCACGACCTTGATGCCACGCTCGCGCACCAGCCTCGATAGCAGGAACAGCGGCGCCGGGGCGGTCCTCAGTATCGGGCGCTCGGTATGGTAGATCACCTCAGGAAAGATTGCCGCGATATCGCCGCGCGAAACCACCACCTCATGGTGCTCGCTGCCGGTTGCTTCGGCAACCAGGCGCTGGAAGCGGGTCTCGTCATATTCGGCGTCGGCAAAACGCAAGGAGAAGGTCTGGAAGCGTCGGCCGGCGAAGCGCCTTCCCAGTGTCGCCACAAGCGAGCTGTCCAGTCCTCCCGACAGGTAACACCCGACAGGCACGTCGGCGCGCACCATTCGGAGTGCCGTCGCGGCCTCGAGGGCGTCACGCACGCGGTCCACCGCGTCATCGCACGACCCGCTGAACTCGCCGTGCTGCGCTCCGATATTCTCGGGGTAGGAAGGCTGCCAAAACACCTGCTCGCGAACGGTGCCATCCTGGTAGATGCGGACATGCCCCGGTACGAGCTCGTGGATTCCCTGAAATACCCCTTGCGGTGGAACGACAGTCCAGAGCGTGAAAGTCTGATCGAGGCCGGCAGGATCAAACGCGCGAGGGATGGCTGGATCGGCTGCGAAAATGGCCTTCACTTCACTGGCGAAATAAAGGCGGCCCGCATGCTCGCAAAAATGCAGGGGGCAAATGCCGAACCGGTCGCGCGACAAGACGAGACGACCTGCTATTGAGTCCCAGATTGCGATTGCCCATTGGCCGTTCATCCGCTCGAAGGCCGCTTCGCCCCATGCGCGATACGCATGCAGCGCGACCTCCGTGTCGCTGCGGGTCCGGAAGCGGTGGCCAAGCGCAATCAGCTTTTCCCGCAGCTCGACATAGTTGAATATCTCGCCGTTGAACACGATCCAGGTCGTATCGCCTGTGTCCGCAAGCGGCTGCTGGCCGCTGGAAAGGTCGACGACGGACAGGCGGGCATGCGCCAGCCCCGCACGCTTGTCGCGGTAAAGGCCGCGCTCGTCCGGCCCGCGATGCGCCAGCGTGCCCACCATCCGCATCAGCGCCTCGCGTGAAGGAGAAGCCGCCGCGGCGTTCAGGGTCACAATTCCAGCGATGCCGCACATTCCCGGTCAATCCTCCACGGAGAGCAAAGGCCGCGCGTGAAGATAGTGGGCGGCCCGCCGTTTCGCGTCGATGTCCTTGAAGACTTTCTGCAGCTGCGGCTCGGTGAGGCCGGCAACCGCCGCGACCTCATCGCTGGCGATCCCATGGTTTAGGCCGTAGAGGCATAAATCCATCAGATGATAGGGCAGCGCGAAGTAGAACTCCTCCTGGCTTTGCGCCATGGAGAATGTGTCGGTGGTCGGTGCCCGCTGGCGGATTTCCTCGTCCACCCCGAGATATTCCGCGAGCTGATAAACCTGGGTTTTGTAAAGGTGGACGATCGGCATCACGTCGGCGGTTCCGTCGCCCTGCTTGACGAAAAACCCCTGGTCGTACTCCAAACGGTTTGGTGTCCCCGCAACCGCGTATTTGAGGCGGTCGGCGTGGTAGTATTCCGTCATCTTGCGCAGACGCTGCTTATAGTTGGTTGCGGCGACGATCTGCAGATAGGCGGCAGGCGACAGACGCACCGTGTCGACCTTGCCCTCCGGATCCTGGACGGTGAGCCGGGTGATGTTGAGGCCGTTGCTCTCGAGAACCGGTTCGATCACCAGCTTGCATTTCCAGCCGTCCCCATAGTCGGGAACGACGGTCCGGATCGCCTCGATCTGCCGACGGTAGGCGCCGACGGCTTCCACTGCCGGGCCTATGTCTTCCAGGATATTCTCAATGCCAAGCTGTGCCGCGACACGGCGGCCAAGTCTCAGGGAGTCGCCGGAGGAATCGCGCTCCGGCATGAACAGGCCCAAGACCTTGTCTTTGCCGAACGCCCGTGTGCACAGGGTCGCGACGACGGAGCTGTCGATGCCGCCGGAAAGGCCGACAACCACCCCGCGACGGCGGAGCGTGCCAAGAACCTGCTTGCGCAAGGTGTCAACGATGCGATCGACCTCCGCACGAGCATCGAGCACCAGCATGTCCTTGCTGAAGTGTGAGATCACGTCGATGACAGATCCTCCCTTTTGCGAGACTCGGCCGGGGAGTAGGTCCGCACGACGGCCGTCTCGATGAGCGGGCGGTTGGTGGCAAGATTGGGCTCTATGACAAGGTCGATGTGGTTGCCCATGATCGGAACCACGTCCAAATGCGCCAGAGCGCTTTCCCAGCCCAGGGCCCGAGGCATTCCCTCCCGACGGCATCGGAACAAGGTGCCGGAGATGGGCAGGGCCGGTTTGGGTGCCGCGAGCCACTGGAAGAAAGACCGCGCCCGCAAGACTTCCTGCAGTTCCAGTTTGGTTCTGAAGCTTGTCGGGCTGAACTCTCCCTTGCCAAAGCGGTCGAGAATCCTGGCAAGATACGCCTCGCAGCCCATGGCGACGGTGATCTTGGCAAGAGCTCGGCAAGCCATCCGGTGGGCGGATATGCGATTGGTGCGAATGCGATGGAATGTGCGGGTAAGTGTCTCCCAATGGTTGCTCGGCTCGTCCAGAAGGCTCGTATCGAGGATACCCAAAAACCTTACCGATCGACCGGCCGCCAGAAGCCGTGCCGCGACCTCGAACGCAACCGCGCCACCAAGCGAATGGCCGAGAAGTCGCACAGGGCCGTCAGGCTGGGCGCGGTCTATCTGCTCGACTGCGGCGGCAGCCATGGCGGAGAGGCTGTTATGTCCGTCCAATATCGCGGCGAGGCCAGGATACCGAATGGGGTTCACCCGGGCGACTTTGCCCATGGCGGCTGCGAACGCAGCCAGGCTCGGACCATAACCGACGGACCCCGGGAACAGGAAAAGAACCGGAGGGTGGTGCTTCTTCGCGTGTCGTTCGCCCGCCTGTGCGGAGACAACAGCCTCAACCATCTCGTCGAAGCTCATACCGACGGTGAAGGCCTCGAGGCCGAGCTCTTGCCCTATGGCGCTCTCGATCGCCATGACGCAATGCAGCAGCTGCAGCGAATCTCCCCCCGCCTCATCCCAATTTCCCACCGCAGCGCCCGTGTTGAGAACCTGCATCCACGCGTGCTGCACCACTTGCCTTGTATTCAGTTGGCCTCCTGCGGGGAGCGGTCGGGCAGCGGGCGGCTGGACGGCTGGCGCGGTCTTTCTCTCCGTACGATCCATTTCGGTGAGCGTTGCCAGGTCTACCTTACCTCCCGGCAAGCGTGGGATCTCCGCGATGGTGTGCAACCGCAAGGGACGCAGCGGCGCCGGCAACGTCGTTCTGACGAGCTGACGAAGCTCGTCGGCGAAAGCAGCCCCGGCGAAGCGCTGGGCAACCGCGAATGCGATGAGTTCCTCGGCCGGCGTCACGATTGCCACGGCATCCGCCACCGAAGGCGCGCAACGCAGGACCCGTTCGAGCTCGGCGGGCTCGACGCGTCGACCATTGATCTTGATCTGGCGCCCCTTGCGGCCGACGATGCGCAACAGGCCATCGTCGTCCAGCCGAACGAGGTCGCCCGTCGCAAAGACCCGCACACCGGGATCGTCCGGGTCCGGCCGCGCGGGAATGACGACGCCGTTCTCCCAATGACCAAGCAGAACATAGGGGCTTTTGATCAGAAGCTCTCCACTCTCGCCTGTCCCGACATCGTGTCCTGCATCGTCGACGATAGCGAATGCCATCCCGGAAAGCAGCCTGCCGACGGGGATCGATGCGTCTTGCTCCGGCCAATCCTGCGGCAGGAACCATTGCGAGCCGGTGGTCTCGGTTGACGAGTAGCCGATCTGGATCAGGCACTGGTCCGAAACGGCTTTGCGCAGCAAGGCGATGTCCGTCCACGACACCTTCTCGCCACCGATCCGTGCCACTCTGAGCGACTGGAAAGCGTCAGCAGGGGCCTCGGTCAACAGTGCCCGAAGCAGCGCCGGCACAAGATAGGCGATCGTCACACCTTCGGCTTGAACCCGAGCGCGGACAGCGCGGAGGCCGACCGCCTCCACCTCGAGAAGGTGCAATGTGGCGCCAGTCAGCAGTGCAGTAAAAATCTCCCGGCAACCGGCGATCGTGGCAGGCCCGGTCAGCGGCAGGAAAACGTCATCCGCGTTGATATGGCACGCGTCGACATATTGCCGGACGCGCCACAGCAGGCTGCGTTGGCTGTTGACGATGCCCTTGGGGCGTCCGGTGCTACCTGATGTGTAAAGCACCATTGCGGGCGCATCGACGGAAACCGAAGGGAGCTGTGGCTGCTGTGATGCCTGTTGACCGTTCGGCGCGACGCCAGCCGCAATATCGATCCATAGGACTTCCTGCGGCAAATCGATTAGGCGAACATTTCCAGCGCCTATGATGGCGCCGAGCCGTGCGGCATCCACGATCTCGATGATCCGAGAGCCCGGATCTCTCATGTTGAGCGGAACCGAAGGCCGCCCGGCCGCCATACTGGCCAGTATCGCCACGGCGTACCAGGCCGAGTTGGCCTGAAGGATTCCGACCGCCTGTCCTTCGGGAACGACGGTAGCGATACGGTGCGACAATGTCTCGACAGCCCGGAAAAGCTCGGAATAAGTCAGGCGATTGGCGCCGTCGCCGATCGCGACCTTGTCGGGATATTGCCTTGCGACGTTTCTAAGGTGATCGAAGACGGGAATGTCGGCAAACCCGGCGCCCATCCGCTGATAGGGGCGCCAGAGGGGTCCCCCTTCGTCAAGAGCGTATTCGGGAATATCTGACCATCCGCGGGTCGTCGTCGGTCGACAATCCACCCGCAGATCTTCATTCACCGCTTCAGACTGCAAATACGCTGAAGACATTCAGGGCCCCACCAAGCTGAAGGTCGACCATCACTCGCCACCGAAATCTTTTCATCAATCATTCGGATGATGCCTCGATCTTGATCAGACAGTGCTTTCCCGCTCCCGGCCTCGAAGACGTTCTCCAATTCCCCTTCGGTAACGGCCGGTCCGCCCGGAGGTCCCCGATCTTGAGACGCTTGCCAAGGGCCAATCCCGCGTGCCTCCGGCATATATGAAAGATCATTCAAATGAACGTTGGTGTGGCTCGTAATCCGGCTAAGCTTTGATACGCAGGCGAATGACTGCTTGCTCGGAGACATTTGGGTATTGCGTGATGATCATCGAGTTGTTCGGGCCGCCTGGTGCAGGGAAGACCACACTTCTTCGCGGCCTCTGCCAGGGGATGGCGAAATACGACATCAACGTGAAGACAGTGAACGGGTATCGCCTGATTGAATATGGGTCGGCCCAGGAAGACGGTCCGGAAGTTCGCCATGGCATTGGGCGCATTGGCAAAAAGATTGCCACCTCCGGCCCAGTCTTGCTGTCGACCCTGCCGAAGGATGGTGTCGCGGCGCGGCTTCTGGCGTCAATCCCACTACGAAGCCGCACATGGTCGTGGCGCATGAAGGTCGATATCGCCCTGCTGTGCGGGTCGTGGCGTCAAGCGCAGCAATCGGAAGGTTATTTCATTTTCGAAGAGGGCCTAATCCAGGCTTTATGCGCGCTGGTTGTGCTGGCGCGAAATCCAAGCATTGACGTGGTTCGTGACTGCCTGGCGTTCATGCCGCGACCAGACCTCCTTATCCAGCTCGATGCGCCGCAGGAAACATTGCGCCGCCGTCTCATGGATCGGCATGCGCAGCAACCGCTGCTGGAGGTCCTGCTGTTCGAACTCGGCGTGGACAGGGGCTTGAGGCAGGCCGATATCTCAAGGGAGATCGGCAAGTGCTTGCGCCAGGATGGATGGCCCTTGATACAAGTCAACGGTGCTGAACCTCACGACCTCGACAAGATCATCAGGCGAGCCTTGAAAGAGCACGAGACCGTCCCGGTTTGACCAAGGCGATAAGAGCCAAACCACTGGATTGGCTGGCGATCAAGGACTTGGTGGCACTCTCTTCGGCGAAGCCGTCGGCGTGTCGGCCATGGACCCGTGCGACGTTGCCAATGTAACCGGCCGCGCAATCATTTCGTGTCGCGTTGGTCGAGCACTTCAAGCATGGTGGTCAACATGCTTCCGACTTCTTCCGAGATTTCCTCGGGGCGAATTCCCGCCTTGATGGCGTCCGCCGTCACTTGCTCGGCGAGCTTCGCCGCAAGGGTCGGATCGGATCTCGAATAGGGTGGCAAATTATCCTCCACCCATTTCTGCAGGAATTCGATGCCCCGAGCGCTCATGATGGACCAACGAGCGTTGGAGCGATTTCGTTCCGCCGATATGTGTTCAAGAAAACGTCAGACCCTTGTGATCGGGGTCTGACGTTTCCCAAGGCTCACGCTACGATGAACGAGGACGCCGTCAAAGACAGATGCGGAGACAGGGTGGCAAACTGGATCTGATGTGCGCCACCCTCGCCGTCGCTGTCGAAAGACAGGGCGCCGGTCGAACTGTTGTAGATGATGTGATCGCCACTGTCGTGCGCACCCCTGCCTTGGTGGAACGCCGAGGTGGGAAGGGCGCCCGCTTGAAGGCCGGTGAACACATGGTGGTCGAGCGCGATCTTGTCCTGTGCCACGTTAAAATCGGTGATCTTGTCGACATTGCCGGTCTTGAGGGCGGCATTGAAGAAAAAGTAGTCCTTGCCCCCATTTCCCGTCAGCACGTCCTTTCCGCCACCGCCGTTGATGATGTTGCTGCCGGCATTGCCGTCTATGGTTTGGGAGAACCCGTTTCCCTTGAGGTTCATGGGCGTAGTGCCGGACTTGCTCGTGATGGCGAGGTGCTCGATCTCCGAGCCGGCCGACAGCGCGTAACTCACCGATGCCAGCACGGTATCGTTGCCGCCGCCCAACAGTTCCACCACCTTGTCGCCGACGTTGTTGACATAGTAGGTGTCGTTGTAGCCGCCACCGACCATCGTATCGGCGCCGGTGGTGCCGTGAAGCACATCCGCGCCGCCCGTGCCGTAGAAAGTGTGATCGCTGCTCGAAGGCACGGTAGTGGTTGGGGGCACCGTGCTGGTGGGCGGAGTCGTTGCGCCGGTCGAAGTTACGCTGGTGGTGCTCTGATTATGCTGAAGGAAGAGGGCCTGCAGCGCCGGCGAGTCGCCAAGCGCGGTGTCGCCCTGTTGAGAGCCCCAGGCATAGGCATAGTCGAAGGCGGGCGATGGCGCTACCTTGGCCCAGTGGTCCAGCATGGTCTGCTCCTGGGCG